>JACNHM010000455.1:0-13235 GCA_014383605.1 Chloroflexota bacterium | reverse complement strand
CGGATCACGCATCACGGATCACGCATCACGGATCACGCATCACGGATCACGCATCACGGATCACGCATCACGGATCACGCATCACGGATCACGCATCACGGATCACGCATCACGGATCACGCATCACCCATCACGGTAGCCCATAGACCCAGCGTTGCAGCTTCTGCGACCATCCCTACACCACGCCCCAGTCCTCCAGTGCGGTCAGAATCAGCGCTCCCGCTTCGCGCACGACGTACCACAGCCGCAGCGGCGGAAAGATCCTGCCCGTGTCGGTGGTGGTGGGGCTGGCGTGAACGGTCAATCCGGCGTGGCCGAAGGACCAGCGAGCGCGGTACAGGTGCAGGGGATGGCTGACCAGGATGACGCTCCGCCAGCCGCGGGCAAACATCAGCTCGGCGGTGGCGCGGGCATCCTCGGCCGTGGTCATGGAGCCGTCGGCCAGGTAGATGTCGTCTGGCTCCACGCCCAGGCCGATGGCGAAGCGGCGGGCTACGGCCGCCGCCGACAGGGGATCATCGGTGTAGCCGCCGGTGCAGATGAGCCGTGGCGCCCAGCCGGCGTTGTACAGATCCACGCCGTGGTAGGTGCGGCTGGTGAGGTCGGAGCCTGGCTGGCCGGTCGCGGTGACCTGTGCGCCCAGCACGACGATGGCATCGGCGTGCTGCGGCCGATCCTGCCGTCCGTAGCGGTCCACCTGCCAGCAGAGCAGCCCGAAGCCCAGCAGGGCGATGAGGATCAGCAGGCCCAGGCCGCGGGCCAGCGTGCGCAGCAAGCGTTTCATGGACAGATTATAACACCGCGGGGGCGAATCGCCAAGCGGCCGGACGGCAGGTGGGGCAAGCTATGGCTCGTCGGGGAAGACCACTTCTTCCTGACCCCACAACCGGGCCAGGATGCGGTCGGAGATGACGTCCAGGTGACGCTCGTGCCGCACGAAATCGAGCCGGTCGGCGGGGACGGTCAGCACCGGGCAGAGGTCAAACGTCGGTATCCACGCCTCGTACAGCTCGTTGAGCAGCGCCAGGTAGTCGGCGGTGATGCCGCTCTCGATGTCCCGGGCGCGGTGGCTGATGCGTTCCAGCAGCGTGTCCGCCGATGCCCGCAGATAAATCAGCAACGCTGGCGGCGGCAGTTGGGCCATCACCAGGTCAAAAAGCCGGGCGTAGGCGCTGAAGTCTCGATCCGAGAGATTGCCCAGGCGGTGCAGGGCAGGGGCAAAGATGTAGCGATCCTCGTAGATGCTGCGGTCCTGGATGACCGAGCGGGGATGGTTGGCCAGCCGCAGGTGCTGCTCCGCCCGGTGGCCCAGGAAGAAGACCTGCAGATGGAAACTCCAGGTGCACATGTCCCCGTAGAAGTCGGCCAGGTAGGGGTTGTCGTCCACCGACTCATACCAGGCGTGCCAGCCCAGACGCCCGGCGATCAACCGGGTGAGGCTGCTTTTGCCGGCCCCGATGTTGCCGGCCACGGTGACGAAGTATTTGGCGCTGGGCATTGATGGCATCTCCGTGCGTTCTTCCCATAAACGGCAGGGCCTGCCTACAGCAGAGCAGACCCTGTGTCGTGGCTTACCTTTGCGGGATCACCGCTTCAGTCTGGCCAATCGCCTGTACACCTCATCGTCGCCGCGTTTGCCCACCAACTCCACGGAGACGAGGTTCTCGTCTTCGAGGATTTCGTAGTAGATGCGATACTCACCGCTGTCCACGCGCAGGCCGTTGGCGATCTTCTTGCTGTCGTGCGGACGCGGATCGAACTGCAGGGCAAGGATTCTATTGACGATCTGTTTGTGCACCTTGAGGGGATAACCATCCAGTTCCTTGATGACCGGCTTGGCGATGGAGAGCCTATGCACTGGCCTCTCCCTCTGTCCACGGCTTGCCTGCGCGCTCCTCGTAGGCGGCGATCAACTCATCAACGCCAACGTATCCTTCGTTTGTCTCCTTCGCCAGGCGCAAGAGCTCAGCATCCCTCTCATCTTCCATGGCCTCGAGCCGGCGCAAGTCCTCGACGCTGATCAGGGCCACCGAAGGCTTGCCCCGTCGCTTGACGATGATGCGTTCACCGCCGTAGCTCACTCGGGCCATCAGCTCACCGAAAAGGGTTCTCGCTTCAGCGGCATTCACTGCTACGGTCATGGCAACCTCCTGAATTGCACTAATCGTTCAACTCGCTCAATCCAAGTGTATCACATTTCGGGCCGCCTGGCAAATCCTCTTCTTGCATCTTGCATCCTGCATCTTGCCTCTTGCATCCTGCATCTTGCCTCTTGCATCCTGCATCTTGCCTCTTGCCTCTTGCATCTTGCATCTTGCATCCTGCATCTTGCATCTTGCATCTTGCATCCTGCATCTTGCCTCCTCAGCATTCACTAAACCCACACACGTAGCACTTGCGGCAGCCTTCGATGGCGATGAAGGTGGCCTGGCCGCATTCGGGGCAGAGGTCGCCGACCTGTCGTGTGTTCAGGGGCAGGGCCATCTGCTCGGCCTGCTGCCCTTCACCGTTGGGCATCGCTTCTCCCAGATACTCGGCCAGCACCTGGGCCACGGCGTCGGGCAGGGAGCGCACGCGGTTGGCGCCGAACCCCAACGGCCGCCCCCCGCCGATGCCCGCCAGTTGGTCCAGGACCTGGCGCAGGCGGGCCTGCGGCGTCAGCGTCGAAGGCAGCCGCAGCACCAGAGACATCAGCCGTCCCAGCGCCTCCGACACCGCCGCCGTGTCCGAGCCGGCCTTGCCCACGTTGAGGAACACCTCGAAGGGCTGGCCGGCGCCGTTCTCGTTGATGTTCAGGTAGGCCGTGCCGATGGGCGTGGCCCTGCGGTAGGTGTACCCATGCAGTACGCCAGGGCGTGGCTTCCTGGGGGCTGATGTGACAACCTGGCGTTGCTGGTCGCCGTTGCCGCGAGCCTGGGCCGTCTCCTGCGTCTCCAGCACCACCTCCCGGCGGGAGCCGGTGACGTAGACCGTCAGCCCTTTGCAGCCCAGCTCCCAGGCCAGCATGTAGGCGGTCTCCACGTCCTCCACCGTGGCCTGGGCCGGGTGGTTGATCGTCTTGCTGATGCTGGAATCGACGAAAGCCTGCAGCGCCGCCTGCATGTGCACGTGCTCCTCCGGCGTGACGTCCTGGGCCACGACGAAGACGTGGCGGATGGCTTCGGGCAGGTCGGCGACGTCCTGGCAACTGCCGCTGATGTTCACCTGCTCCAGAATGCCCGTCCGCGTGGCCTCGTCCAGGCCGGCCTCCCGCAGCGCCTTTTCGAACAGCGGGCTGGTGTAGGTCAGCTTGAGGTCATGGTCGTTGTCCTTCACCGTGCGGGTGTAGGCCAGAGCGAACACCGGCTCGCAGCCGTAGCCTTCGCAGCCGGCCACGGTGCCCACGGTCCCCGTGGGGGCCACGGTCGTCAGGGCCGCATTGCGGATGCCGTGCTGCCGGATGCCGGCGGCGATCTTGTCCCAATCGAGTGCTGGCCGCTGCCAATCCCGGCGGAAGGGGAACAGCGGCTGCGGCGGCTGCCAGCGCAGGTTTTCGGGGTCGTAGATGCTCCCTTGGATGGCCGGGAAGGGGCCGCGCTCTCGCGCCAGGGCAATGCTGGCCTTCATGCTGTGGTAGCGGATGAATTCCATGACCTGGCCGGCGAACTCCTGGGCCTCTTCGCTGCCATAGCGGATGCCCAGCAGGTACATCATGTCTGCCAGGCCCATGATGCCCAGGCCGGCGCGGCGGCTGCGCAGCGCCGCCTCGCGGAGCTGCGGCACGGCGGGCACGTAGCCGTTGGCATCCACCACGTTGTCCAGGAAGTGGGTGGCCAGCTTCACGCTCTGGCGTAGCTTCTCCCAGTCTACTTGACTATCGCCGGTTACATGCTGGGCCAGATTGATGGAGCCCAGGCAGCAGTTTTCGTAGGGGCCCAGCGGTTGCTCTCCGCAGGGATTGCTGCTCTCGATGGTGTAGAGGTGGGGCACCGGATTACAGCGGTTGACGGCGTCCAGGAAGAGCACGCCCGGCTCGCCGTTGTGGTGAGCATGTTGGGCGATCTGGCGGAAGAGCTCCCGTGCCGGCAGCGTCTTCCACACGCGGCCGTCGCGGGGGTTGACCAGGTCGAAATCGGCATCATCTTGCACGGCCTGCATGAACTCGTCGGTGATGCCCACGGAGATGTTGAAGTTGCTGATGGCGCCTTCGTTTGTCTTGCAGTGGATGAAATCCTCGATGTCCGGGTGATCCACGCGCAGCACGGCCATGCAGGCGCCTCGTCGCACACCGCCCTGGGCGATGACGCCGAAGGCCATGTCGTAGGCTTTCAGGAAGCCTACCGGGCCGGTGGCGATGCCGCCACTGGAGGCCACTCGATCGCCCTGGGGCCGCAGGTTGGAGAAGCTGAAGCCCACGCCGCCGCCGGTCTGTTGGATGAGCGCCGCGTCGCGCAGCGTCTGGAAGATGCCCCCCGGTTCCTTGCCCATGTCATCCTCAACGGGCAGTACGAAGCAGGCGGCCAACTGGCCCAGCGGCGTGCCCGCGCCCGTAAACGTGGGGGAGTTGGGCAGGAAACGCAGGCCGGTCATCAGCCGGTAGTGAGCCTCTTCCGTGGTCAGGGCGTCCCTGCCGTATTCGGCGTCGGCGGCAGCCACCGTGCTCGCCACACGGCGGAACATCTCCGTCACCGTTTCCATTGGCCTGCCGTCGTCGCCTTTACGCAGATAGCGCTTTTCGAGGACGGTCAGGCCGTGCTCGCTGATGGGCAACGGTTCTTCGGGTATATGGTTTGCTATCGTGGTGACATTACTGCTCGCGACGCGCTGTCTTCCTCTTCTTCCCATTCTTCCCATGAAATGTCTCCAACCTTCCAGTCCTAAAGGGCACAAAAGGTCGCCGAAGACGGCAGCGGGTTCGCCTCTTTCGCGACCTTTCGTGGTCTTTCGTGTTATTCGCGTTGTTCTTTCAGCAACCGATCAATCTCATCGCGCACGGCTTCCAGGTCGGTCAGTTCCAAATAGATCGTGGCAAAACGAATGTAACCGACCTCGTCCAGTTCCTTCAGGAGCTCCAGCACCTTGCCCCCAACGATCTCGCTGCGCACCTCGGCCTTGCCACGGGCGAACACGTAGTCTTCCACCCGATCCACCAGTCGCTCGATGTCGGCCATAGCGATGGGACGTTTGGCGCAGGCCAGCCGTATGCTGTCGAGCAACTTCTGTCGGTCATAAGCTTCTCGTCGCTCATCGCTCTTGACGATGTGCAAAGCGGCAACCACCTGTTCGTAGGTGGTGAAGCGCTGAGCACAGTGTTTGCACTCTCGGCGCCGGCGGATGCCATCTCCCGCGGCGCGGGTATCCACGACGCGTGAATCGAACTCACTGCAATAAGGACATTTCATCGCTTGACCTCACCTTGTGAAAAGGACGCACGAGGGCACGACGTACTGGTGCGCGAGATGAATTGAACCGCTTGATAGACACAATATGTTGGGGATTATTGGCAACAGACCACAATATGTTGGGGTACTGAAGCAGCGGCGAGTATACCACAGAACCGCGACCTTGGCAAGCGCGTCGAGTTGCCTTCACGCCTGGGGGCGTGGGAGTCGCCCGCAGAGCTGCCTTTCCTGCCTGTTCGAAAGCCTGCTCCACGTGTCACTTCGGCCCGCTCGATTTCTTACTTTAGAATTTCGTGCTCTTGTGCGGAATCTGCTCGGAGGTTGTTGGAGTGAGTACCTTTGGCGCGTGCCAGGCCCTGGCCTTGCGGTGGGGACGGGCGCAAAGCGAGGGCCTGGGCGTGCCAGCAGGCGTCACCTTCGATGCGTGCTTGAAATCCTGACGGTTACGAGCTGCCCTTGCGCCGCAGGAAGGCCGGGACTTCCAGATCGTCGCGGTCGAAGGTGCGGGCGGGGAACTCCAGCGCCCGCCCGCTGATGTCGGGCTGTTCCTGCTGTTCGACCACGCGGAAGCCGGTGGCAATGACGGTGATGTGCATCTCGTCCTGCATGTCCGGATTGATGACTGCACCGAAGATGATGTTGGCCTGGGGGTCCGCCGTGCGGCGGATGATCTCCGCCGCCTCATTGACCTCGTGCAGCGTGAGACTGTTGCCGCCGGTGACGTTGAAGAGGATGCCCTGAGCGCCGTCAATGGTGACGTCCAGCAGGGCACTGGTGATGGCCTGGCGCGCGGCTTCCTCCGCTCGGTTCTCGCCGCTGGCGCGCCCGATGGACAACAACGCCGCCCCGCCGCTGCGCATGATGGCGCGCACGTCGGCGAAATCCAGATTGATCAGCCCGGGCACGGTGATCAATTCGGAGATGCCCTGGATGCCCTGGCGCAGCACGTCGTCGGCCACGCGAAACGCCTCGCGCAGGGAGGCTTTCTTATCCACAATCTGGAGCAGACGATCGTTGGGAATCACGATCAGCGTGTCTACGACGGGTTGCAGAGTCTCCAGTCCTTTTTCGGCAACCTGTCGCCGTTGGCTGCCTTCGAAGGTAAATGGTTTGGTGACCACGCCGATGGTCAGAGCGCCGGCCTCTTTGCTCAGCTTGGCGATCACGGGGCAGGCCCCTGTGCCGGTGCCGCCGCCAATACCGGCGGTGATGAAAACCATATCCGCGCCTTCCAAAGTGGCAGAGATCTCTTCCGCCGACTCATTGGCGGCCTTCGTCCCGACCTCTGGGTTGCCGCCTGAACCGAGCCCCTTCGTCAGTTTATCGCCAATGCGGATGCGTTGGGGGGCCTGGCAGAGCATCAGCGCCTGTGCATCGGTGTTGATGGCCACGAACTCCACACCTTGGATGCCCTCTTCGATCATGCGGTTGATTGCATTGCAGCCGCCACCACCGACGCCCAACACTTTGATCTTGGCCAGGTTGTCTGCGAAGGCCGGTCGTGTTTTGCTTGCCATCCGCTTGCTCCTTTCTCCTCCATAATGATTGCGGCCCTATTATAACACACTTCCCGTCGTTGTCAACCTGGCAACAGATTGCGCAGCCAATCCATGGTGCGATCCATTAGCGGGCCAGCTCCGGGCTGCCGGCGCTTCTTGCTCGTCTGCTTCCCCTGGCGCAATCCCCACAATAACAGCCCTATGCCGGTGGCGAAGGCCGGATTGGCGATGTCTCGTCCCAACCCGGGCAGGCTGTTGGGGGAACCGACGCGCACCGGCCATTGCAGCGTTTTTTGGCTCAATGTCTTGAGGCCCGGCAATTGCGAGGTGCCGCCGCACAGCACCATGCCGGCGGGCAGCATCCCGTCGTAGCCGGAACGTTTGATTTCTGTAAGAATCAGTTCCAAGGTCTCCTCGGCGCGGGCAGCCAGGATGTGGGCCAGGGTGCGACGGGGAACGGTGATGGTCCTCCCGTCGCCGAAGGCCGGCACGCGCACCTGCTCTTCCGCCGGGAACCGTTCCGGCAAAACGTGGCCGTAACGAATCTTCAACTCCTCGGCGACCTCGAAAGGCGTGCGCAAGCCGTAGGCCACATCTCTGGTGAAAAGATTGCCGCCTACTTCCCGCACCACGGTGTGCCAGAGGCTGTCTTCCAGGAAGATGGCCATGTCCGTCGTGCCGCCGCCGATGTCCACCACGATCACGCCGAGCTCTCGCTCGGCCGGCGTGAGCACCGCTTCGCCGGAGGCCAGGGGCTCGAGAACGAGCTCTTCCACCTCGACGTCGTAGGCCCGCACGCATTTGACCAGGTTGGCGATGGCCGAGGAAGATCCGAGGACGATCTGGGCTTCCACTTCCAGCCGGTGACCGTGCATGCCGCTGGGGTCTCGTATCCCCGTCTGCTCGTCCACGGTGAAGCGGCGGGCCAGGGTGTGGATGATCTCCCGGTTGTGGGGAAGGGGGGCGGTCGTGCGCGCGGCCTCCAAGACCCGATCCACGTCCTGGCGCGTGATGCCTTGCGAGCTGCGGGAAACGGCCACCACGCCCCGGTTGCTGATGGTCGAGATGTGCTCGCCGGAGATGCCCACGTAGGCGCTGGGCATGGGCAAACCTGCGGCCAGTTCCGCTTCTTCCACCGCCTGGGCGATGGATTCACTGGCCTGGGCCACGTTGACGACCATCCCTTTGCTCAGTCCGCGCGCCGGTGCATGGCCCACGCCGATCAGATGCAGCGTCTCTTTCCCGTCATCACTCACGGCCTCGGCGATGAGCGCACAGATTTTGGTGGTACCAACGTCAATGCCGGCGATGATATTGCTCACGAAGCCCTCACTGTTCTTGCTTGATGGGAGGACGCACTAGCGGTAGCGCATCCCCTTGGAGAAACGCAGGTCTATCAGTTGGGGTTGTTGCCCCTTGGCCAGGAGATCTTCCCCTAACTTGAGGAGGACATCCACCTTGTAGGGCATATCCTCGCCGTATCCCAGCGCCACTTGCCAGCCGTGCGGGCTTTGAAAGAACAGCCCCCACGTGCGGTCGTAGCGAAACTGGGTGATCTCCGGCATTCTGTCGGAGACGAGCAGGATGCCCTCCACGATGGCGGCTTTTAGCCTCTTGGGTTCGCCGCCGTCTGCCGTGCGTCCCTCGTCGTCTATCAGCAAAAGGGGAGGAGCCTGCCCTTCCAGCGGTGTCAGCGCAAACCCTTCGTTGTCCACCCAGAATTCCTCCGAGCCGGCTCGCCACACCAGCCGGGGCCGCCGCTCCGTCACCTCGATGATCACGCTGCCGGGCACCCGACAGTGGACGACGGCCTGCTTGATGTAAGGATCCATCTCCAGGTTGGCGGCGATCTCCTGCGGGGGCAGCCAGAAGATGCTCTGCTCATGCACACCGCTGGCCGCGTAGATGGCCTCTGCGGGCAGCAAGCGGTTTCCCTGGATGCTGGCCTCGTAAACGAAGAAGGCGTAGTCGTTGGAGAAGGCGTAGAGCGCAAAGGCCAGCAAACCCAGCAGCAAGATGCTGACGATCTTGGCCGGGCTCCATGTGCTGCCGCGCAGCCGCTGCCCGACCAGCGGCGCCAAGGGGACGCTGCTGGCGTAGCGGCGCATCCTGCGGCGGCGGCGACGTGAGCGGGTGGTCGGCACCTTACCCCTCGTTCTTCTCTGGCGGACTGTAGGACGTCCGCGACCGTTTTTTGTCCTCGTGTCGTTCCAGCGCCAATTCAATGAGGCGGTCAATAAGCTCCGGGTAGGCGATGCCGCTGGCCTCCCACAGCTTGGGATACATGCTGATGGCGGTGAAGCCGGGGATGGTGTTCAGCTCGTTGACATACAGCTCTCCTGTCTCGTCCGAGAGCAGGAAGTCGGCCCGGGCCATGCCGGCACAGTCAATCGCCAGGTAGGCGCGCACGGCCAGGTCCCGCGCCCGCTCGGCTGTCTCCGGCGGGATGGGCGCCGGGATCAGCAGTTCCGACGCTTCATCACCGCTGTCAATGTACTTGGCCTCGTAGCTGTAGAACTCCCGGCTGGGGATGATCTCGCCGGGCACGGAGGCGATGGGGTCGTCGTTGCCCAGCACGCTGACTTCGATCTCCCGCGCTGCGGGCACGGCGGCCTCCACCAGGATCTTGCGGTCGTAGCCGGCGGCAGCGGCCAATCCGGCGGCCAATCCCGCACGGTCGTGGCATTTGCTGATGCCCACGCTGGAGCCGAGGTTGGTCGGCTTGGTGAAGACGGGGTAGTCCAGAGCTGCTTCGATCCGGTCCAGCACCGCCTCCGGGTTCGCCTCCCACTCCTTGCGCTTGACCAGGACGTCATCTGCTGTCGGCAGCCCATGCGCCCGCATGACGTCTTTGAAGATGGCCTTGTCCATGCCCAGCGCCGAGCCGGTCACGCCCGCCCCCACGTAGGGAATATCGGCCAGTTCCAGCAGCCCCTGCACCGTGCCATCTTCGCCATAAGGCCCGTGCAGTATGGGGAAGATGACGTCTACTTGTGGGAAGGCGGTTTTTTGCGTGCCGGGTATCAACTCCCGCTCAGCAGTGGTGAGGGGTACGAGATGCGTGTTGCGTGTTGCGTGTTGCGTGGCGTGTGGTGTGAGTTGTGGCTGGTCGGACGCGGTTGTGCCCTGGCTCAACAAGCGCATGGGGTCGCCGCTGGTCAGCCAGCGCCCTTGTTTGTCAATGCCAATGGTGACGACTTCGTACTTGTCTTTGTCTATGGCCTTCATCACCGAGCGGGCGGACATAAGGCTAACTTCGTGTTCGCCACTCTTGCCGCCGAAGATGACGCCGACTCTGATCTTCTTGCTCATGCGTTTGCCTGGATGGGAAGGGGCCCATTGCCCACGAGCTCGATTTCCAGTTCCAATGTCACGCCGAAGCGCTCCAGCACACGCTGCCGGGCCAGGGCCATGAGCGCCAACACGTCTGCTGCCGTGGCCCCGCCGCGGTTGATGATGAAATTGGCGTGCTTCTCGGCGATCACCGCGCCGCCGTGACAGGCGCCTTTCAGTCCCGCTGCCTCGATGAGCCGCCCGGCGAAATCCCCCGGCGGGTTGCGGAACACGCTGCCGGCGCTCAGCCCCTTGGGCTGTGTCCGCCGCCGCTGGGCCAGATACGCCGCCGCCCGTGCTTCCAACTCCTGCCGCTCCCCTGGCTGCAAGGCGATCTCCGCTGACAGGATGATCCCCTTACCCCTGTCCCCTAACCCCTGTCCCTTGAAGACACTGCTGCGGTATCCGAGCCCCAACTCCTCCGCCGCCAACTCCCGCACTTCGCCGTCATCATCCAGCACGCGCACCGCAATCAAGCTGTCGGCCATGCAGCCGCCGTGTGCCCCGGCGTTGCCCACGATGGCCCCGCCCACCGTGCCGGGGATGCCCACCGCCCATTCCAGTCCGGCCAACCCCTGGCCGATGGTGGCGCGAGCCAGGCGGCTCAGAGGAACACAGGATGCAAGATGCAGGATGCAAGATGCAAGATGCAGGATGCAGGATGCAGGATGGCCAATACCTGATAGCTGATAGCTGATAGCTTCTCTCTGCCGCCAGCCGTGTGCGCGATTGGCCACAACCAGGCCGCGCACCCCCTCGTCTGCCACCAGCACATTGCTGCCGCCGCCGAGCAGGAGACAGGGCAAGCTCTGCTCACGGGCCCAGCACACGGCGGCGATCAGCTCTTCCTCGTTCTCCACGGCCAGAAACAGATCGGCCGGGCCGCCAATGCGCAACGTGGTGTGGCGGGAGAGCGGTTCGTTCTGCCGCAGCCGCTCACGCAGCGGCAAGGGCAGCGTCTTCGGCATTGTCGCCTCCCTCCAGCCCCGCCAGCACCCACTCGCCGATCAGGTAGCCGTCGCCTGCCCCCAGCGTGATGAGCACGTCGCCGGGCTGCAAGTGCAGCAGCAGAAAGTCCGCCACCTCCCGCAGCCCGCCGATGTGGCGGGCGTCGGGGTGGACCATCCGTTCCACAACTTGGACTCCGCTGACGCCCAAAGTGTCACGCTCGCGGGCGGCGTAGATGTCCGTGACGATCACGTGATCAGCATCGGCAAAGCTGGCGGCGAATTCCTCCAACAAAGCCTTGGTGCGGCTGTACGTGTGGGGCTGGAAGACGGCCCAGATGGCCCGTTCGGGGTAGCGCTGCCGGGCGGCCGCCAGCGTGGCCCGTATCTCCGTGGGGTGGTGGGCGTAGTCGTCCACCACGATTATACCACAGCTTTCGCCTTTTTGCTCAAACCGCCGCTCCGCCCCCGTGAAATCCGCCAGCGCCTCCGCCGCGACGGCAAAGGGGACGTCCAGGTGATCGGCGACGGCCAGCGCCGCCACCGCGTTGAGCACGTTGTGCCGTCCCGGAATGCGCAGCGAGATCGTGCCCAACCTTCGGTCTTGCCGCCAGACGGTGAAATCGCTGCCGCCCAAAGCGTTGACGCTCACCTCTCTTGCTTGCCAGTCCGCTCCTTCGTCCAGACCATAGGAGATGACTGGCTTTCCCCGAGTCCCCCTGAGTTTCCCCAGTTCGCCGGCCACAGCATCATCCGCGCAGACCACCAGCAGCCCCTCTTCGGGCAGCAGCGCCGCGAACTCCTCGAAGACCGTGCGACACGCTGCCGGCGTCGGGTAGCAGTCCACGTGATCCCACTCCACGGTGGTGATCACGGCGACGCGCGGGCGCAGCCCCAGAAACGTGCGGTCGTATTCGTCCGCTTCGATGACGAAATGCGGCCCGCCGCCGGCGTGGGCATTGCTGCCCAGCTCCGGCAGCACGCCGCCGATGATGTAGCTGGGATCCAGGCCGGCCCGGCTCAGCAGCCAGGCGATCATGGCCGTGGTCGTCGTCTTGCCGTGCGTGCCGGCCACGGCAATGGTCGCATGCTCCGCCGTCAGCCAGCCCAGGAACTCCGGTCGCCTGACCACGGGGATGGACCGCCGCCGCGCTTCGGCCACCTCCGGGTTATCCGCCGGCACGGCCGAGGAGACGAGGACGAGGTCTGCTCCCGCCACCTGCGCTCCACTGTGCCCTTCGTAGATGGTGGCTCCCCGTGCTGCCAACGGCCCGGTGATGGGCCCTGGGGCCAGGTCCGAGCCGCTGACGTGATACCCTCGTTCCAGCAGCACTTTGGCGATGGCCGACAACCCCGCGCCGCCGATGCCCACCAGGTGGATGTGCAGATCAACTCGCTGGCCGGGTGGACGGCGCAGTAGGCTGGCGACGGCGGGGGGGAGGGTCCGTTGCTCCATCGAAGAACTTCCTCAGCGCCACACGCTCAGGATCAGCAGCAGAAGCAGCAGGGCCAGCAGGTAGCCCGGCTGCGGCTCAAAGACCTTGGGGGGCAGGAAATGAATGATGCGCTGGGCCAGGTTTGAGAGTTTCGTCGCGTCCACCAGGGTGAAGGGATAGCCGTATTTGTGCAGATAGAACCACACGGTGCCGGCGATGAAGTAGCCGTTGAGCAGCCCCACGATGAACCCCAGCAACGGGCTCAAGGCCCCCGTGGGCGGGGTGCCTTTGAACACCAGCGTGATGCCTTGGTACGAGATGTAAATGATGAGAAGGAAAACCACGATGTAGAAACCGGCTTCAAAGCGCGGGGATATCAGCACCCCGGCCTCATCACCGAAGCGGCCTTGCAGGGCGACGATGATGTTGTCGCCGAACTGCAGGAGCAGGAGCAGCGCGGCCACACTCATCGTCGTGACCCCCAGCTCCTTGGGGTAGGTGCGGACGATGCCGACGATGCCGAACAACAGGACGATGATGATCCAGAAATACTCGATGCCGGTCACGGTGCGTACCTCACTTGGGGGGCATTATGCCTTCTTCGGCCTCATACGCCAAATGGCGAACACGACGAGCAGC
>JACNHM010000555.1 GCA_014383605.1 Chloroflexota bacterium | reverse complement strand
TGGCTGGGGGACAGGGATTTGAACCCCGATCAAGTGATCCAGAGTCACCCGTTTTGCCAATTAAACTATCCCCCAGTAATGATAACATTCTAACACAAATAGGGAGAGTTGGCAAATCCGGGGATGCCAGGCACACTCGAAAGGGCGTGATGCGTGATGAGCCTCTCACGCATTACGCATCACGAATCACGTTTCACGTTTCACGTTTTACGCTTTACGCCGCCAGTTGCTCCAGCATTTGCTCCGCGGCGTCGAGCCGCGCCAGTACCCGCGCCTGCCCCAAGATGGCCAGCGTGCCGAAGAGGGGCGGGGCGACTTGCTTTCCCGTGGTGGCCACACGCAGGATGCCGAAGAGCTGCCCGGCCTTCAACCCCAACTCCGCCGCCAGCGGGCGCAGCCTTTCCTCCAGAGCCTCGGCGTCGAACGAGGCCATCTCCGCCAGAGCGGCGCGGGCAGCGCGCAGCGCGGCCAGCGATTCCGCCGCCGTCATCTTCTTGCCCACCAGCATCTCCGGCTCCACGCTCAGCTCGTCGGTGAAGGCAAAATCTATCAGCGGCGTGGCCTCGCTCAGCAGCTTGATGCGCTCCTGGATCAGGGGGATGAACGGCCGCAACTCCGGCCGGGCGCGCAGCTCCTCCTCCGTCATCCCCAGGTCGGCAGCGACGAAGGGCAGCAGCCGCCCGTACAGGTCCTCCTCGCTCAGCTCGCGGATGTAGACCCCGTTCATCCACTCCAGCTTGTCGAAGGGAAAGGCAGCAGCGGAAGGGGAGATGTCTTTGAGTCGAAAACGAGAAATCGCCTGTTCGGGGGTGAATATCTCGATCTCCGGGTCGTAGGACCAGCCCAGCCCCGTCAGAAGGTTGAAGACCGCCTCCGGCAGATAGCCCGCGGCGCGGAACTCCTTGACGAAGACGGGATATTCTTTGCCGCCGGCGTCCTTCTTGCGCTTGCTCATCTTGCCCTTTCCGCTGGGGTTGAGGATGATAGGCACATGAGCGTAGAGCGGTGGTTCCCAGTCGAAGGCCTCGTACAGGTGGATATGCATAGGCACGCTGCTCAGCCACTCGTCGCCGCGCATGATGTGGGTGATGGCCATGTGATGGTCGTCAATGACGTTGGCCAGGTGATAGGTGGGCCAGCCATCGGACTTGAGCAGCACGGGGTCGCGGATGCTGGCATTGTCCCAGCAGATGCGGCCGTAGACGACGTCGTGGAAGCAGACCTCACCCTCCAGAGGCACTTTGAGCCGTACCACAGGCACGATGGACTGCGCCTCATACTCGGCGCGCTCTGTGGCAGTCAGATGGCGGCAGTGACGGTCATAGCCAACGTGCGACTCGCTGCTCTGCCGCTGCTCCTCCCGTATCCGATCCAGCCGCTCCAGCGAGCAGTAGCAGGTGTAGGCGTGGCCTTCATCCACCAGTTGCTGGGCGTAGCACTGGTACATCTCCAGCCGCTGGGACTGGAAATAGGGACCGTAGTCGCCACCCACTTCGGGGCCTTCGTCCCAGTCCAGCCCCAGCCAGCGCATGCTGGAAAGAATATCGTCGAGGGAGTCGGGCACGTAGCGGGTGCGGTCGGTGTCCTCGACCCGCAGGATGAACTGGCCGCCGTGATGGCGGGCGAACAGCCAGCCAAAGAGCGCCGTGCGCGCCGAGCCGATATGGAAGTAGCCGGTCGGGCTGGGCGCCATGCGCACGCGAACGGTGTGGGTCATGGGTTACTTCTCCTCTGGTCGGTCAATAAGGCAACAAGACTCTGTTACGCTGGCACTCTGTTGAGTTGCAGGGCTTCACCCAGCCGGCGGTCGGTATCAGGTATCTGCCACCGGCGCTGGATGCGGAAGGTAGGCGACGGGCGGAAGGCACGGCGTACTGCGCCGGGCTCGGCGTTGCCCACGATGTCCATTTCCTCCAGCTTCCCCGCACCCAGTCCCGCCTGATGGCAATAGTGCAGGTAGCCGATGCTTTCGATGGGGAATCCCATCAACTCCGCCGTCAGCGCGTCGGCGGCCAGGAAGTCAGCGCTGGCCACAGCGACGCGCCAATCCACGGCGTCGCCCCGCGTGGGGCCATCTCCTTCCATGCCCACCCAGCCGTCAATGACGCTCAGGTGCGGGCGCAGCAGCGGGGCCAGGGCGAACAGATTCAGGTTGAGCAGCGGCAGGCTCTGGTGCATGCGCTGCTTGTCGCTGCCCTTGGAGCGGCTGAGATAGGCGGCCTTCGTCCATTCCATCAGCGACAGGTTCTTGACCCAGTGGGGCAGATTGGCGTAGAGGCCGCGGCCGGCCAGCGCAACCCCCGTCGTGGGCTGGGCCGTCGGATCAGCGCAGGCCCCGGCGGTGCGGGCGGTTTCCAGCAACTGCTCCGGCGGGCACGGAGCCCAACGGCTGATGAGGCTGCCCATGATCATGTTCTTCAGCGACAGGGTGACGATGACCGCGTCGTGGGTCTTGGGCGGGCCGATGGCGATGCGACAATCGCTCTGCAGCGCGCTGCGGGCGACGCGCAGCGTCAGCGGACGCCGGTGGCGGTCGAAGACGCGCACCGCCGCCGGCTCGTCAGCGTTGAGATCGCGCAGTTCGACGCCTGGATACTCGTCGGGCAGGCTCAGATAGCCGTAGTTGGCGAACCCCTCCCAGGTGTTTCGGGTAGCCGTGCCCTCACCGATGACGATGGGACCATCGTAGCGGCGGCGCAGCCAGTCGAGCAAGGCTCGCACCGCCTCCACGGGGGTGGCCGAGAGAGGCCGCTCGGTGGAGACGAAGTTGGGCTTGATGAGCACGCGCGGCTTGCTGGCCCAGTCTATGTCATCACCAACCAGGTTCAGTGCCTGCAGGATGTTTTGGCGACGGTCGTCGCCTTGGAATAGAGCAACTCTGCTGAAAGCCAGCACTCCTGAAACGTGTTCGAAAGCATTGGGGCTGGCCGGGATTGTAGCACAACTTGGTCGGTTTGACAACGTGCGGCGCATCTGTGCACTTTCTGTGTTTCTGAAAGCGATCAACTGATTTGACTTCCTGGCCCAAGTATGCTATAGTAGCACACTGTATCGGGGCTCCTGTGCGGAGCCTGGGGTTCTGGTCGGGGCATTGATGTCCCGCCGTTATAATGATTGTGAGGTACTCACATAGCCAGAGATAGAACACGCGTCAACGAGGATATCTGGGCTCGCGAGGTACGGGTGATCGGTCACGATGGTAAGCAATTGGGCATCATGTCCGTTCCCGAGGCGTTGGAGATAGCCTATGGTCGCGGGCTGGATCTAATCGAGATCGCCCCTCAAGCCAACCCACCCGTTTGTCGCATCCAAGACTACGGCAAATACCGGTTCGAACAGACCAAGCGGGAAAAAGAGGCCCGGCGCTCCCAGAAACAGGTCGAAGTCAAAGAGATTCGACTCCGCCCTAAAACTGGCGAGCACGACATCGCCGTTCGTGTCCGAGCGGCTCGTCGCTTCCTGGATAGCGGCGCCAAGGTCAAGGTGTGGATGCGTTTTCGCGGCCGGGAGGTGTCACATCCTGAGGTGGCACTGGCCTTGCTGGAACGGGTCGCCGGCGAGCTTTCGGACGTCGGGGTCGTGGAGCAGCGGCCAGCTCGTCAGGGGCGCACGATGCTGATGGTCTTGGCCCCCGCCACTGGCAGGAAGAAACGACCCCAGCCGCAGAAGGAAACGCCGGACACATCAGCCGGGGAAGAATCCGGCAGCACCACTGAAGGCGCGCCTCCCGAGAGTCCGCCTGGAGACGCGGGGAGTTGAGGCCCTGTCGGCGGCCGAGAGCTTTCCAGGCCGCATGATGTCTCCGCTTCCCCAACAGAATCACAGCCGACAAACCCCCTCGCGCAGGGGAGTGGTTCCCCTTTCAGCAGCGAGGGGGCTTGCATGCATTGAAGCCTTGCATGCATTGAAGCAATGAAGTGAGGTTATCATGCCCAAGATCAAAACCCATAAAGCCACAGCGAAACGGTTACGCTACAGCGGCACGGGCAAGCTGATGCGCACCAAAAGTGGCAAGAGCCACCTGAGACGCAAGAAGCCGAAACGAGTGAAGCGACAATTCGCCAAAACCTTTGAAGTCCCGTACAAAGGACAGCGCAAGCGCGTGCGCAAGCTGGCCCCCTACCTGAAGAAGAAATAGGCTTTCCAGACGGATAGTTGACTAGTGCTCTGTCAAGCGATGAAATGATGGGTAGCATAGCCCCTTGTGCCCGGCTAGACGCCCACAAGGGGCTATGCTACACACTCATCAGACTGGTTGACAGAGCACCAGATTGGATCGAGTGTGAGGAAGTGATATGCCGAGAGTTAAACGAGGTGTGACAGCCCGCAAGCGGCACAAGAAAGTGCTGAAGCTGACCAAGGGACAATACGGCAGTAAGCATCGCCTCTATCGTCGCGCCAACGAAGCGATGATGAAGTCCCTCTGGTATGCGCATCGCGACCGCCGCGACCGCAAGCGCGATTTCCGCCGCCTGTGGATCACGCGCATCAACGCCGCGGCGCGGCAGAATGGCCTTTCCTACAGCCGTTTCATTTACGGCCTGCAGCAGGCTGGCGTAGAAGTAGATCGCAAGATGCTGGCCGACCTGGCGGTGCACGACGCCACCGCCTTTGCCCAACTGGTTGACGTCGCGCGAACTGTCGTCGGCTGATGATCACCAGCTTGGCCAACGACAAGGTCAAGTATGCCCGTTCGCTGCGCCGACGCCGCCAGCGGGCCCGAGAAGGGCGCTTCCTCATTGAGGGGGTGCGCCTGTTGGAAGAAGCTATGAGGGCGGGGTGCATCCCCGCTCTCCTCTTTTTCCAGCCCGAACAGGTCGAGGATCCCCGATCGCAGACCCTGCTGGCTCGCGCTCGCGCCGCAGACACGCCTTGCTATGCCGTCAGCGAGCCCGTGCTGCGTTCCCTCAGCGAGACGGTAACGCCGCAGCCTATCGTGGCCGTTGTCCCACAGCCCCAACTGCAACCGCCGGCTGTGCCCAGCCTGCTGCTCGTCGTTGACCGCTTGCGGGACCCCGGCAACCTGGGCACCATCCTGCGCACGGCGGGGGCGGCGGGAGTGGAGGAGTTGCTGCTGGCGCCGGGGACGGTAGATGTCTACAGCCCCAAGGTGGTACGGGCGGGCATGGGGGCGCACTTCCGCTTGCCGTTGGCCGTGGGCCTGAGGTGGCCACGGATTGCCGAGCGGCTGCGCGGGCTGAGTGTGTGGCTGGCCGATGCGCAGGGAGGACAAGCTTACGACGCCGTGAACTGGCGCAACCCTACAGCACTGATCGTCGGTGGCGAGGCCACAGGCGCCAGCGATGAAGCCGCCGCGCTGGCCCAGGGCCGGCTGCGCATCCCCATGCACGGCGACACCGAATCGCTCAACGCTGCCGTGGCCACGGCGATCATCCTCTTCGAAGCGGCGCGCCAGCGCCGA
>JACNHM010000553.1 GCA_014383605.1 Chloroflexota bacterium | reverse complement strand
AGATAGACCTGCTGCCTCTGCTGGACTTCGACCTGGACTACTTCCGCCGCGGCGTCGAGGCCTTGAACCCCAACGTGGCCTTTTTCTCCGTGTCCTGCAAGACGGGGGAGGGGATAGAGGCGTGGGTGGAGTGGTTGCTGGCACGGCGCGTTCGAAGGTCGCAAGGATGATGAGGGATCTGGCCTCGAAGAAAATCAGCATCCGCGGCGTGGTGCAGGGGGTGGGCTTCCGTCCCTTCGTCTACCGCCTGGCGCACGAGCATGGGCTGACCGGCTGGGTGCTCAATCATTCCGGCGGCGTGGATATCCAAGTCGAAGGCCCGCCAGCGGCCCTGGCCGCGTTCGTGCACGACCTGCAAGCACAGGCCCCACCGCTGGCCCGCATCGAGGGCCTTGACGTCGCCGGTGCGCTGCTGGTTGGCTACGAGACCTTCGAGATACGCCACAGCGTGGCCGAGGAGGGGCGCTATCAACTCATCTCTCCCGACATCGCCACCTGCAGTGACTGCCTGCGGGAACTGCTGGACCCGGCCGACCGCCGCCACCGCTACCCCTTCACCAACTGCACCAACTGTGGCCCCCGCTTCACCATCATCGCCGACATCCCTTACGACCGCCCGCTGACCACCATGCGGCACTTCGTCATGTGCCCGCAGTGCCAGGCGGAGTACGATGACCCGCTGGATCGGCGGTTTCACGCCCAGCCCAATGCCTGTCCCGCGTGTGGTCCGCACATCTGGTTGGTTCCGAGTTCCAGGTTCCAGGTTCCAAGTTCCAACCGGAAACTCGAAACCCTGAAACCTGAAACGGATGACATTCTCACCCAAGCCAGCCGCCTGTTGCAGAGGGGGGCTATCCTCGCCATCAAGGGACTGGGCGGCTTCCACCTGGCCTGCGACGCCACCAACGAGGCTGCCGTGCGCACGCTGCGGGGGCGCAAGGGCCGTCCGGCCAAGCCGCTGGCGGTGATGATGGCCACGCTGGACGAGGTCAGGCAGCACTGCTCGGTTTCCGAGGAGGAAGAGCGGCTGTTGACCTCGCCGCAGTGCCCCATCGTGCTGCTGCCCTGGAAGCCGGAATCAACCGTCTCGCGCTTGGTGGCCCCGCGCAACAATTATCTCGGAGTCATGCTCCCCTACACGCCGCTGCACCACGTGCTGCTGCAGGACGTGGCCCGGCCCCTGGTGATGACCAGCGGTAACCTTTCGGAAGAACCCATCGCCCGCGACAACGACGAAGCGCTGCGCCGCCTGGGCCACCTGGCCGACCTCTTCCTGATGCACAACCGCGACATCTACGCCCGCTACGACGACAGTGTGTGGTTCGTCCCTTGCATTGCCGGCGGTGAGGGTTCAGTCCGCAATCCGCAATCCGCAATCCGCAATCCCCAGCCCATCCGCCGCTCCCGCGGCTACGCGCCGTTCCCGGTGAAGCTGCCCTTCAAGGCGCGGCAGATCCTGGCCTGTGGCGCCGAGTTGAAAAACACCTTCTGCGTCACCCGCGATGAGTACGCCTTCCTCAGCCAACACATCGGCGACCTGGAGAACCTGGAGACGCTGGAGCACTTCGAGACCACCATTGAACTGTACAAGCGGCTGTTCCGCATCGAGCCGCAGATCATCGCCTACGACCTGCACCCGGATTACCTGTCAACCAGGTATGCCCAATCCGCAATCCGCAATCCGCAATCCGCAATTCCTGTGCAGCACCACCACGCCCACATCGCCGCCTGCCTGGCCGACAACGGCTGGTCGTCGGACGACGGCCCGGTCATCGGCGTGGCCTGGGATGGCACTGGCTACGGCACGGATGGGCGCATCTGGGGCGGCGAGTTCCTGGTGGCCGACTACCACGGCTTCCGGCGGGCCGGGCATCTGGAGTACCTGCCCCTGCCCGGCGGCGAAGCGGCCATTCGCAACCCCTACCGCCTGGCCATCGGCTACATCTACGCCCTCACCGGCAGGTTGCCATCCCTTCCCTCTCTCGGCGCAGGCGAAGAGGAACTGCGTATCATCCAGCAGCAGATTGACCAGGGGATCAACTGCCCGTTGACCTCGGCCGGCGGGCGGCTGTTCGACGCCGTCTCGGCGCTGCTGGGCGTGCGGCTGCGGGCCACCTACGAAGCGCAAGCGGCCATCGAACTGGAAATGATGGCGCAGATCGCAAATCGCAAATCGCAGATCGTAAGCTATCCGTTTGACATTGATGAAGGCCAAGCTGGCAAGGTGATCCGGCTGCGCGGTCTGTTTGAGGCGCTGATGGCCGATCTGTGGAGTGAAATGTCCGTTGATGAGATGGCCTGCCGCTTCCACGTCACCGTGGCGGAGATGATGCGGGCCATGTGCCAGCGCATTGCCGGGGAGACCGGCCTGCGGACGGTGGCGCTGAGCGGCGGCTGTTTCCAGAACCGGCTGCTGCTGGCGCTGGTCCTGCCGCGGCTGCGGGAGGCGGGCTTCCGCGTCCTGCTGCACCGCCAGGTGCCCTGCAACGACGGCGGCATCTCCCTGGGGCAAGCAGTCATCGCCAACCTTCAGTCCTTTTCCTGAGAAGCACATGTTCAGCCATGCCAACAGTGATCGTATTCACACCAATCTACCAACTTACCAGTTTCCCAATCTACCATGAAGTACCTCGACGAGTTCCGCGACCCCCAACTGGCGCGCAAGCTACTGAACAGCATCGAAGCTCGTTCGACCCGCCCGGTGCAGTTCATGGAATTCTGCGGCGGGCACACCCACGCCATCTTCCGCCACGGCCTGCGGCAGATGCTGCCGCCCACGGTGGTGCTGCGCTCCGGCCCCGGCTGCCCCGTCTGCGTCACCGCCAACAGTGACCTGGATCGCGCCATCGCCCTGGCCAAGCTGCCCGACGTCATCCTGACCACCTTCGGCGACATGCTCAAGGTGCCCGGCAGCCACAGCTCCCTGCAAACGGCCAAGGCCGAAGGGGCCGACGTGCGCATGGTCTACTCCACGCTGGACGCGCTGCAGATGGCCCGCGACCATCCCGACCGTCCGGTCATCTTCCTGGGCATCGGTTTCGAGACCACCGCGCCCACGGTGGCGGCGGCCATCTTGCAGGCGGAGGCGGAAGGTCTGGACAACTTCACCGTCCTATCGCTGCACAAGCTGACTCCACCAGCGACGCGCGCCATCCTCGACGCCGGCGAGGTGCACCTGGCGGGCATCATCGGCCCCGGCCACGTGGCCACGGTCATCGGCAGCCAGGCCTGGGAGTTCCTGCCGCGGGAGTACGGCGTGGGCTGCGCCGTGGCCGGCTTCGAGCCGCTGGACATCCTGCGGGCTGTGGCGGCGCTGGTGGAGATGGCCGAGGAGGGACGGGCGGCGGTGGCCAACACCTATTCCCGCAGCGTGCGCCCGGAGGGGAACCAGACGGCGCTGGACATCATGGCTCGCATCTTCCAGGTGGGCGAGGCGGACTGGCGGGGGCTGGGCCGCGTGCCCGCCAGCGGGCTGTCGCTGCGCGCCGAGTATGCCCGTTTCGACGCCGCGCTGGCCTTCCCCGTGGACCCCGGCCCGACCCGCGAGCACAAAGGCTGCCGCTGCGGCGACCTGCTGCGAGGCACGGTGGAGCCGCCCGACTGTCCTCTCTTCCGCCGCCTTTGCACCCCTGCTCATCCTATTGGCCCTTGCATGGTTTCTCACGAAGGTGCTTGCGCAGCATGGTTCCGCTACGGGGGAGTGTTAGCGTGAGCTTCTGTCCTCGCTGCGGCCATCGCTTGAGCGAAAAAACTGCCGAGGGGCGCTCCCGCCGCATCTGTGAGCAGTGCGGTTACATCTTCTATCAGCAATTGAAGGTTGGCGCAGGCGTCATCATTGAGAGGGACGGGGCCATACTGCTCATGCGCCGCGGCGCTGGCGTGTTCGCCTTCCCCGGCACCTGGTGCCTGCCTGCAGGCTACTGCGAGCACGACGAAGCGCCCGAGCAGACGGCGGCGCGGGAAGCAAAAGAGGAGATCGGACTGGACGTCGCTATCGGCGACCTCTTCGGCATCTTCTTCTTCGACGATGACCCGCGGGGCAATGGCATCCAGATCATCTACCGCGCCACGGTGATTGGCGGGGAATTGCGTGAGGACGGGACAGAAGCTGACGCACTGGCCTACTTCCGTCCCGAAGAAGTGCCGCAATCTCTGGCCGGCGGCGGGCATGATCAAGCGATACTGGCGTGGAAAAAGCTTCACCTTTTGCCAAGTCTGCGAAACTACGGTACAATGCGGGGGAGCAATAGTGGAGGGTAAAGGATATGCAGCCGCAAACGTTACAAGATGTGGAGAGGGTCGTTGCCCTGCTCAAAGAGCATTTCGGAGAGACCCTGATCGCCATGGCACTGTTTGGGTCGGCAGCTAGAGGTGAAGCTACAGCCACCAGCGATCTAGATGTCTTTGCCATCATCGAGGGTCTCCCCGCCAGACACTTCAAACGTTGCACGTTGCTCAACGATCTTGTCCTGCCCCATGTGCCTCGTCGAGTGACGATCGTGGCCAAGACCACCCGCGAGTTCACAGAGACCTTTCCCCCACTGTACCTGGATTTGGGACTGGATGCGCAGATGCTGTACGATAGCGACGGGTTCCTGAGCGAACGGTTGGCCCGCATCCGCCAAATCATCCGCCAGGCGGGGCTCAGGCGGCTGAGACAGGACGGTGACTTCGCCTGGAGGTGGCAAAAGCAACCGCGGCGGGGTTGGGAAATCACTTGGGAAGGGTACCGTGAACTGGAATGACCACGCCCGCTACCGCCTGGAGTTGGCCGAAGGATTTTTGGACGAAGCCAGGCAAGACCTGGGCCTTGATCGCTTCCGTTCCTGTGTGGACAACGCCCAGTTGTCCATTGAGAACGGTGCCAAAGCGGTGATTGCCCTTTTCGGCCCGGTGGGGAAAACTCACGAGCCGTGGCGGGAATTGAAGACGTTGCTGGCTGAGGAAGTGATCCCACAGGTATTTCAGGAGCAGGTTGAACGCCTGGCTACTCTGGCGGCGCGCTATGGGCTCAAAGAACACTTCCTGACTGATTACGGTGATGAAGCCCAACTCCTCTCCCCATGGCGGCTTTTCGGCCAGGAAGATGCCGTAGAGGCGTTAGAGACGGCTGAGACCTGTTTCGCTCTGGCACAGGCGATTTGCAACTATTGGCTGAAGGTTCCGGCGGACGAAAAACAAGGTTCAGTGTCAGCAGCGGAAACATCATAAGTTTGGAGTAAGAGTCGCGATACACACTGAGGGGGCGTTCGCGACTTCTTTTTCTCTGGTTGGCAAAGGAATATGACCATTGACAGTGACAAAATCCTGCTTGCCCACGGTTCCGGCGGCCAGTTGAGCCACGAGTTGGTGGAACGGCTGTTCCTCAGATACTTCAGCAACCCCATCTTGGCGCGCCTCGACGACGCGGCGACGTTTTACGTTTCACGTTTTACGTTTCACGT
>JACNHM010000552.1 GCA_014383605.1 Chloroflexota bacterium | reverse complement strand
GTTGCCACGCCGTCGCCTGATGGGCGTAAAGCCTGCTGATGCCACGGGTGCGCAGGGCGTCCACCAGTGCGGGATGGAGGTCATCGGGGAACGGCGCGAACTGCGCCGGATGTGGGGGGAAGGTCCGCAACGCAGCGATGTTGGAGGCGATATTGGGATCGGTTTGCCAGTCGCTCAAAAGCGTGGAGAGGGACATTGATGCTCCCCATTTGGATGCCTAATCGGTCCGCTTATCGGTAAGCCAACGAGCAACGAACATACCCAGCACCAGGCAGAAAAATGCCGTCACCCCGAACATTGGACGGATGCCTATTGCGTCGGCCAGTCTGCCGCTCACCCATGGTCCGCTGAACATGCCGACAGCGTATACGGCCTGGTGCAAGCCCATGGCTGTGGTACGCTCATCGTCTGCCACGTGCTGGATGCTCATGCCCATCAGCACCGGATAGCTGATGCCCTGCGCCAACCCAATGCAGAATTGCGAGACAAACAGCAACGGCAGCGAGGCGGCGAGTGCTTCCCCCGCGATCCCTGTGGACAAAAGCGCAAAGCTGAGGTACACCAGTCGCCGGGCGCCGACGCGGTTGACGATGGTTGACGCCACCAGGCTACCCAGAATGGTCACACCGGTGTGCATGCTCATCAGTGCGCTTTGCATGACACCCGTTGCGCCCAGTTGCCTGGCCAAAATGGGCATGAAGCTGAAAGTAATAGCCCAGTTGGCGTACTGGCTGAGGGCGGCGAGTAGAGAAGGAATCAGCACGTCCGGGCGGGTGATCAGACTGCCAATACCTGTAACCGAAGGTCGTCGCGGTGAGCGACGTACCTCCCGAGTGGGCAGCACAATGAGAATAGCCAGCGCTGCAGCAATAGCCGCCAGGAAGAAGGCCAGAGAGTGCCCGCCCAGCTCGTTGAGCCAGCCCGTGACGCCCGTAGCCAGCACGCGCCCCACTGAGCCTACGGAGGTAAGCAAGGCGATTGCCCGTACGGCCTCTTGGGGTGGGAACAGACTACTGAATACCACGACCAATGGTACCCACGTACAAGCCGCCAGCCCGGTGACGGCCCGGCCGATGATCAAGCCATTCACACCGTCGGCCACGCCCATGGCCCACGCGCCTAGCCCGGCCAGTGCAAAGCCGACGACGATGAACGGCTTGCGCCATCCCAGCCAATCAGCAGCGATGCCCAATGGCAGTCGAATAATCGCTTGCCATAGACCATACATGGAGAGAACAACCCCTACCAGCGCCAGGCTCTCGCTTTTGCTCTGAACGTACGTGGGGAGCGTGGGCACATATAGGTAGAGAGCTACCCAGTACAGGAAGACAGCTATTGAGTACAGCGTGATCACCAGCCGTCGGCTGCCGACACCAGCCTTGGTAGACAAGGAAGCGTGCACCTCCGTGGACTTGTTCATGCCATCATCGAGAATGCGCGGGCTTGCGCAACAAGTAGCTTGTTGGTATAATCGGATGGAGATTAGAGACTAGAGATTGGAGATTGGATTTTGTTCCAACATCCAACATCCAACGTCCAGCTCCAACTTCCAGTTCAAGGAGACAATGAGAAATATGCAACTATACTTCATCAGGCACGGCCAATCGGAGAACAACGCGCTCTGGCTGAACACCGGCTCTCACATAGGGCGCAACGAGGACCCTGGATTGACCAAAGTTGGCCACCAACAAGCTGAGTTCCTGGCCCAGTTCCTGAGCTATGCCGACCCAAACATAACAGGCGATGACAGAGGTATTCAGAACGTGGCTGGATTCGGCATCACCCACCTCTACTCCAGCCTGATGGTCAGGGCCGTGACCACGGGGACCATCATTGCCCAGGCTCTTGGTCTGCCTTTGGCGGCCTGGGAAGATACCCACGAGTGGGGCGGCATCTACTTGAGGGACGAGCAAACCGATGAGCCTATCGGACTGCCTGGCCGGAATCGGGCCTACTTCGAACAACATTTTCCCGACCTCGTTTTGCCCGACTACCTGGGCGAGGCCGGCTGGTGGAACCGTCCTTTTGAGGAGCCTGAGCAAAGGCTCCCCCGCGCCAGATGCTTCTTGCGCGACCTAATCGAGAGACACGGCCACACTGATGATCGGGTAGCCGTGGTCAGTCACGGCGGCTTTTTTAACTTCCTGCTGGCGGCTATTCTCGATATGCCGGGGAGAGAGGGCTATCGGTTCTTCCTCAACAACGCAGCGATTAGCCGTTTTGATTTTAACGATGAGGATACCTGGCTGGTCTATCTGAACCGCGTGGACTTCCTCCCGAAAGAGCTAATCACGTGAGAATTCAGGCGCCAGGCACTTTCGGAAGTGCCTGGCGCCTTATCACGTAGCGCCTCGGGCGCGTGGCATAAACAGCACCGCCAGCGCCAACCCTGCCGCGAACAGTCCCGCACAGAGCAGATACACTCCCCGCAACCCAATCCACGGCATCAGAGCGTAAGCTGCCGGCGGGCCGATTGCGCTGCCCAGGTCGCCGGCCGTGTGCAGCAGACCGATGGCCCGCCCCCGTTGCGCCTGGCTTACCAGGTCGCCGGTAAGGGCCGTAACGAGGGCCTGCACGCTGCCTCCGGCCACAGCGCCCAGCGCTACGCCGGCCAGAATGGCGATCGGCGCACCCCAGGCCATCAGCGCCATGCCGATGATACCGATAGCCAATCCCCACGCTGCTACCCCCCAGCGACTCCCCAGCCGGTCCGATGCCGTTCCCGCTAGCGGAGCGGCTACCATACTGAGAAGCGTCCGCCCGGCCATGAGCATGCCGGTTAGCGTCGCCACCCCCAGGGTCAGGTTTGCGGATGACAGCCGATCCCGCACCAACAATCCCATGGTGGCTGCCAGGACGCCGGCGGTGACGAAGCGGTTTATCCCATGCACCGACGCAACGACCCACAGACTCCGGTTGGTGCGCAGCCTGAGACTGTTCTCTTCAACCGGGGAGTGGCCTGGGTTGGGCCGGGCGCGGCGCGTCTCCGGCAGCAGGATCAGCGCCGCCACACCGCCCACGGCCGTCACCGCCGCGCCGATCCACATCGTTGCGCTGTAGCCCAACCAGTCGGTGAGCAGGCCGCCGGCAAACGCGCTCAGCGCGGCCCCCAGGAAGAACCACGTCTGATACAGACCCGTCCATCGCCCGCGATCCTGGGCCGTGGTCACATCCAGGATGACCGTCGCCCCGCCGACCCAGATGCCCGACCAGGCCAGTCCCCACAGCAGCCGCCCGATCAGCATCGGCCAGAAGCCGCGCGTGGCGGCGTACACCACTGTGGAGAGAGCGCCAATGAACAGCGCCGGCACGAACAGCCGCCGCCGTGGCCAGCGGTCGTAGGCCAGCCCCGCCGGGCCGTTGAGAAAGAGCCGCACCGCCCGGTTGACGCCCAGGATGATCCCCACGCTGCTCAGGGCGATGCCGGCTTCGGCGGTGTGGGTGGGCAACACAGTGTACAGCGTCCCGTCGCCCATGAGGGAAAGGGCCGTGCCCAGGCCCAGGGGGAACAATACTTTGCGTGGATGAATGGAGGTTTCGCTGTCGCTCATCTTGACTAAAGAGGCTTCTCGTAGACGCGGTAGTGCAGATAGACCTGCGCGCCCGCGCGTTGGACAATGCGATTGATCATGGTGTTCTTTTCCTGCAGCAGCGAAAGCTCAAGCCGCTCATAGCCGACTTCTATACACCGTTGGGCAAGTTCCAAGCCCAGTAAAGCGTCCAGACCTCGGGCCCGGTACTCAGGCAGCACGCCGACCATCTTGCCGCAGGCGGTGCGAATACGCCCCATGTACCACTTTAGCCTGATCAGGTCCCAGGGGTAGAGCTTACCTCTCCTGAAGTGCCACAGCGCTTCGTTGACGTCCATCAGAGCCACAGCGAAGCCCACCGGCTGGCCATCCGCTTCGGCAATGATCACCAGATCGGGGTCTATGAAAGGACGCATGGAGGCAGCCATCGTGGCGAACTTCTCAAGGCTCATATCAATGTGGCCTGGTATGGTGCGAAATGCTACATTGTAGAGGTAATGAATCTTGGCTACCTCTGAATCCCATTGGTTGATGTCTATCTTGCGGACACTTACACCCGTCCTGCCACGCACTTTTTCAGCCACACGCCAGAATTTCGACGGCAAATTGCGCAAATCCCAGTCTATGTCTTTGAACCATAGCTCATAGGCAAAATAATCGTCATATTTCCGAAAGCCCAAATGCTCTATCAACTCCCGATAGTAGGGGGGGGTATGTCCCTCCCATATAGATGGACGCCTGTCATAGCCGGCCAGGAGCACCCCTACCTCGTCAGTCGGCGCTCCGTTGATAGGCCCCCGTATGAGATCCATCCCTCGCTCCCGCAGCCAGCCAGAGGCGGCGGCGATCAACGCTGCCGCTACCTGTTCATCGTTGATGGTCTCGAAGAAGCCGAAGAAGCCCGTCTGGTCGTTGAGCTGCTGATTATGTTGGTGATTAACGATGGCAGCGACGGTGCCGACCACCTCCCCGTTGCGGCGCGCCAGGAACAGCTCCCGCTCGGCGTACTCCCAGAAGGGATTGCGCTCGGTGTCCAGCCTTTTCTCTATCTGACTGATGATGGGGGGTACCCAATACGGGTCATCGGCATAGATGCGCCAGGGGAATCGAATGAAGCGATTGAGGTGCTCTGTGGTGGCAACCGGCTGTACCTCTACGTCAGCCTGCGTTTTAGTCACGGGGTTACTCCTTGAGTTGGAAGTTAGAAGTTGGATGTTGGAAGTTGGATGTTGGATGTTGGATGTTGGAGCAAAACCCAACCTCCAATCTCCAACCTCCAATCTCCAATCTCTAATCTCCAAATCGTTCCTGGTTAAGCTGCCGGTGGATCCCCTTCAGCGCATCGTAGACTTTCTTGTAGGCATCGAAGAGCTCGGCGTAGACTTCGGCGTTCTCGACCTGGGGCTCGAAGGTGCGAGTTACCTGGATCACCTTTTTCAGGGCCTGGAAATCCGGGTAGACGCCCAGACCAATGGCGGCGATGAGGGCCGCCCCGACGGCGCCGGCTTGCTGGGGATTGGCCACTTTTTCCACTCGCTTGCCTGTCACGTCGGCGATGATTTGCAACCAGGGATCTCCCTTGGCGCCCCCACCGATGACCCGTATGGCGTCTTGCTGCCAGCCGAACTTTTGACTCATGATCTCCAGAATCCAGCCCAGATTGTACGCTACGCCCTCGTAAACGGCTCGCAACATGTGCTCGCGTCGGTGATCAACGCTCAGGTTCAAGAATGTGGAACGAACGTAGACGTCCGACACCGGGCTCCGTTCCCCGTACATCCAGGGAGTGAAGAGGATGCGTCCCGACCCAGCCTCGACCTCCTCTACCTCAGCGTCCATCAGGGCGAAGACGTTTTCCACTGCCGGGTCGTTCTGTTCTTGGCGGTAAAACTGGTCGGCGATCCATTGCAAGCACATCCCGGCGGTCTCCGTCT
>JACNHM010000549.1 GCA_014383605.1 Chloroflexota bacterium | reverse complement strand
TTGAGCTCCGTCTGCTTCTTCATGGCGATGTCCACGACCTCGATCTCAGCGGGGCTGAGCGCCGTGGTTAGTAGGTTTCCGTGGGTGACGGCGTGGAAGAGCACCACGGAGTCGCTCATCGTCGGCCCGGTGCCGCTGGCCGTGGTGAAGATGGCGCTGACGGCCTTGCCCAAGGTGAGCCAGGCGGCCTGCGTCAGGGCCTGCGGCGCGGCCATGAGCTTGCTGGTGTCATCCTTGTCGATGGCTTCCATGGTGAGGCCCAAGTAGCCTCCCTTTTTGACGAAGGCGTCGGTCTCCGTCAAGTCGTCCCAAGACAGCTCCCCGTAGGTGCCGCCTTCGGCTACCGTGGGCAGCTCCCCGATGCCGCCCAGGGTGATCCAGCGGGCGTCATTCAGGTTGCTGAAGTCCCGCACGGTGACGGCTTTCTCCCAAAACTTGGGGTACTGCTGCCACAGGTTGACGATCACCTTGTTCATGGCATTGGCTACCATGCCGGCCATGGTGGAGGTGTTGGCGTTGGCCAGTTGGACGTGCTCGCCCTGGAAGACGCCGGTCATGGCGTAGTCGCCGGAGAGGATGTGGTAAAGCTCCCGAACTCCGGTCAGCGGGCGGGCGTCCTTTGGCCTGACGCCGGCGACCATGGCGTCCACGGCGGCCTGCAGGCGGTCCAGGTCGTTGGCCATGCCGTGTATGAAGCTGCCGCCTTGCCGTGGCGTGCCGAAGCCGGAGATCACGCTGTCCTCCTGGAGCTTGGCCAGGAGTGCGGTCTGCCGGCCGATGGCGGCGGAGATCTCGTCGGGGTTGGCCACTTGCCCGGTGAACTGCAGGCGGACGGTCTCCTTCATGGCTTGCGGCAACGGGCTGGCTGCAAGCTGGGCGGTGAGCACTGCCTCAGTCAGTGCTCGCATGTGCGGTGCCGGGTCGAAGGTTTGAGGCTGTGGCGGGGGTCCCGCCGCAGTGACCTCGGGCGGTTTGGTGAGTTTGTCACTCATCTCTTTTACCTCCTGCGTGATATGTGGCGGGAGTATGCCCGCCTGGGCGAGTATCTTCTCGAAGCGTGCGGCGTCACTTCCTGGGTTGAAAGTGACGACTGCTGCTTCGACGTCCACGATTTGGGTGATGTTGTAGAGGCCGTCTGATCTCACGTGGTCCCAGTCTACTTGCCACCAAAGCTCGGCGGAGATGCCGATGTTGGCGGCGGGCTCGTCGTCGTCCTGGGCCTGGATCAGGTGGTCGAGCAGTGTGGCCAGCCAGTCGGCGGCTGGTGTGGGCCAGAGGGCCAGCGTGGCCTTGATCCGGTCGTCGCTGTAGTGTGCGTCTTTGAACACGCCGGCCATGCGGTCTATCTTTTGGCGTTCGAGCCAGCTCGGGTGATCCACGAAGGCCGTCAGGTTGGTGAACAGGTGGGCGGCCTTCTCCAGGACGGCGGCGGGGAGGAACTTGCCGTGGCCCTCCAGCTCCCCGGCTGCCAGGATGGTGCAAGCGTACTCTCGGCCCACGGCAGGGCTGAGGTGTCCGAGGCTGAGCGTGGCCTTTGTCGGGGCGGTAGGATCTTCACTGGCGGGATGAATTGTCCCGACGTCTATGTTTTTTTGGGGAACAATTGATTGATTGGTCATTCTTGGGTTTCCTCCTCTATGCCCAGCAGGGCGTTGATCTCTTCCGGATCTAGAAGCTGGCCAGCGAATCGCAGGGCCAGCGATAGCGTGAGGCGGTTCAAGTCGGCGGTGATGGCGACGCCGGCCAGTGAGAGCTGGTCTCGGAGCTTCGCCAGGGCCTCCACGATGTCCCGGGCGGCCTGGGCCTGGGCGTTATCGTCGGAGCGCTCCACGGCTCGCAGCACCGGCTTGACGTCGTCGGCGGTGCAGGGCCGGCCGCGGCGTCCGTAGTCCCGGCTGATGTTGTAGGCGGTGGTGGTGATGTTGGCCAGGATGTAGCAGAAGTGGAGCTGCTGGCGGGTGTAATTGCGCAGCGTCGGCTCGCTCATCGCTTGGGCGGTGGCCAGGTTGGCGTTGCGCTCGTCGGATACCCAGTGCAGTGGGGTGGCCATGCCGACGACGGACATGCGCTTGAGCTCCTGGCCATCGGCTGAGGCGTCTCTGGCTTGCAGGTTGGGCGTTTTCAGATCCCAGCTCTCGCCGTCGTCGTGGACGATGACTGAGCCGCTGTCGGGCGGCGTCGCGTACTGTTTGCGCTTGGCTTCGATCTTGGAGGTGGGCACCTGGACGAACCAGAGGAAGGCCCTGATGGCCCAGTGTAGGCGGGCGCGGTCCTCGAGCCAGCGTGAGTATCGCTTGGCCCAGACGAGGACGGTGCTCAGATCCGATTCCCCGCGCAGGCAGCCCACCGGCTTGTTCACGGTGTAGTGGAGCATCACCTGGGCGGCTTCGCCTGGCTCGTGGGTGGCCTGTTGGTAGGTGTGGAAGCTGTTCCACCAGGTGCCCTCGATGTTGTTGATGCCGCCGAGTTGGTGGTAGCTGGTCTCGGTCTCGTAGTCGCCTTCCAACCATTTGATGGCGTCGATCTCACAGGCGGGGATAAAGCGCAGGTAAGACATGCCGTCTACGGGGTTGACGCTGAGGACGGCGAACAGCTCGCCGGCGCGGGTCAGCTCGTCGCAGAGGTCGGGCAGGCGGGTGGCCACGTGGTTTTTAGGGTGTGACCAGAACTCCTCGATGAACCGTTGCAGCGTGAGATAGGCGGAGGTGAGCAGGATCCCGTCCGCTACCACGAAGTCGGTGACGAGACTGACCAGGCGGCGGACGAGGGGATTCTTGCGCCAGGCCTCCAGGGCGTCGTTGAAGCCGGCCAGCATTTCGTACCAGGGGCGGTCGTGGGGCGTGCCGGAGGTGCGGGCGGTCCATCCGTCGCTGTCGTCTACGCGCACGGAGACGGAGGCCAGGTAGGCTCGGATGCGTGGTGATATGCGCTTTAGGGTGCGTAGGATGAGCGGTTCTTTTGTGTGTGACATAAGGTTTATAGTGTTAAGATGGTGTGATGTCGGGTTGTCGGGCGCTGGCCAGTCTATGGCCATGAAAAGTTGTCCCGACGTGTCGGGTTACGGCCGTCATCCACGTGGGCGGGTTTTGTCCCGACTATTCGAACTTCATCTTGTACGTGAACTCTAGCTCCTCCAGCGCCGTGGTCAGCGCGTCGCGGAAAGCGGCGGCGACCTCCCTGGTGGTGGGCTCGTGGATCTCCCCGACTAACCTCCAGATACAGGTGCGCAGGTAAGCTGGCAGGCTGCTGTAACCGGCCTCTTCGGCGGCGGCTACGGCTCGCTCGAATAGCGATTGGCTGATGGTCATGCTGAAGTGCTTCTTGGTTGGGTCGGTCATGTCTACCACCCTCCCCTGTCATATGCCTCGATCGGATCGGGGGCGTGAATGACGGCGCTCTTGCCCACGCCCCAGGGCTGCTCGTCCAGAATGGCCGTCAGGGCGGCGCTGATCAGCAGGTCGTCGTGGCCGGTGGCGATCAGGCCGTCGTAGCCTGGCGTCTCCCACACGCCCCACTTGAGCCTGTCCGGGCTGGGCGACTCGTATTGGCAGGCCTCGACTTCGTACCAGAACTGTCGCGTGTCCTCGGCCTGGTCGTCGGCGTAGTCCTGATAGCGGCCGGTTTCCACAATCCCCACAAATCCCCACCCTAAATCCGACTTGCTCTTGGTGGTGAATACGACTGGGATCACCTGCTCCCCGAACCGCTGCGCCAGGAAGCTCATCAATCCGTGGCCTACACCGGTGTCATCGCCGACGATGTAGCGCGCTCCCCAGTGCTCGGCCAGGGCGCTGATCTGGCTGTAAAGGCTGGTGTGCTTGGCTCCGATCCACAATCGTCTGTCCACGGTGCGGTAGGTCGGCCTGGCGATCAGCGGATCGGCTACGCTGGCCGTGTCGATGTCTACCATGGTGCAGGCGGTGGCGTCTCGGCGCTGGCTCTCGCTGCGGGCGACCCCATCAGCCGGTGCGTCCTCCTCCTCGCCGGCGACGTCAATGAGCAGGGCGTACATGTGCCCCGGCTCGGGATCCCGGCGGCGGGGGTGGTGGCCTCGCATCAACGCCTGCCTGTGGGCTGGGAAGAGGCCGGCCTGGTCGTCAATCGTCTGGAGTTTGTACTGGGTGCGGATCAGCGGATGGTTGGCTCCGAGCCGCTGGATCTCCCCCCGCACGTAGTCGCCGTAGGCCGGCACCTCCTGCGCCACCTGCTCCCAATCTACGAGAAAGACGCGCTTCCTGCCGTCCTGCGCCTGCAATCGATTTAGGGAGCTGATGGTCTGCGCCAGCAGCGTGTTTGATGTCCAGGCGGTCCCCCACATCACCCGGGTGGCGTTGGTGCTGGCGGCCATGGGGGTGAAGTCCTTGCTCCACTTGGTGGCCGTGATGTCCTGCGCCTCGTCGGCTTGCAGGAGGATCGAGGCCGTGGCGCCTACCACGTTGGCCTCGGCGTGGGCGGAGAAGAAGAGACAGCGGGCCTTCCCCAACTGTACGATGTATCCGTGGGGTTTGCCCCATTTCCCACGGTTCCACGGATTGTTAAGGTGCTGCGTCAGCCTCATGAGGCTGTTGACGGTCTGCGGCTTGAAGGTCGGGCTGGCCTTCACTATCTGCCCACCTGACCGCTGAAATAGGTTGAGCAGGTAGGCTTCCATCTGTGCCGCTGTCTCGTTCTTTCCGGCCTGGCGGCTCATCATCACGGCGAACTGGTCTCCCCTGGCGTGCAGGATGCTATCCAGGATGGCTCGGGCGGGCTCGAGCTGGTACTGGCGCAGCGGCTTGCGCAGGATGTGCCGGCTGAACGGCTCGATGTCGGATAGGATCTGAAGCGCAGCCTGGGCAACTCTGGACATTCATCATAGCTCGGCGTGCTCGGCGGTGTCCTGGAGCAGTTGGTAGCCGGCGAGCAGGGACTGACGCTCTTGGTGGATCTCGTCGAGTTCCTCTCTGATCTCCTGGATGGTGGTCAGGACGGCGGGCTCGACGTGCAGCGGGCCGGCCTTGGCTCGTTGCAGGTCGTAGTGGTTGAAGATGTCGCTCAGAGCCTGCTCGCGCGCCTGCAGGTTATTGAGGCGGGTGCGTAGCCACTGCGGGCGGCGCATATGCTTGACAGCGCGTCTGAGTTTGTCCTCACCTGTGGTCATAACTCCACCTCGCTGAATATGGCGTTGAGTTGGTCTAGCGCGCTTCCGATGGCGCCGGCCAGGGTGTCGGCGGCTTGGGCGTCGAGGACGTGCTGCGTCTTCAATAGCATGGCCACGCGTCCGGCGCCGGCGAATAGGGCCATGGCCAGCCGTACCTTTTCCTCGATACCCTCGGCCTCGGTGATGGACTGCGATAGATCGGCGATTACCAGGCGGACGAAGGCTGTCTCGTCGTCCAGTCCATCCTCGGCGGCGATCAGGGCCAGGCGGGCCAGGTCGTCCTCGGTGAATTGGCCGCGTCCATAGAAGCCGTGCTTGCGGGCGTTGACGTTGCCGGCCGG
>JACNHM010000548.1 GCA_014383605.1 Chloroflexota bacterium | reverse complement strand
TACCAATCTACCAATCTACCAACCCACCAACCGACAGACAAGGAGCTCTACCGCATGCCCACTGACATTCTGAACAACGTCGGCATCGTTCTGCAAGTGATCGTCGCCCTGAGCGGCGCCTTCCTGCTGGCCTTCTGGCTGAGCATGGTCATCTGGACCTTCCGCGACATCCGTTCCCGCTCCCGCGACATCTTCGCCGCCATCCTGGCCGCGCTGATGGTGCTGCTTTTCGGCCCCATCGGCCTGCTGCTCTACCTGTTCCTGCGCCCGCGAGAGACGCTGGCCGAAGCCTACGACCGTGCCCTGGAAGAAGAAGCCCTGCTGCGGGAGATCGAGGAACGGGTCGTCTGCCCCACCTGCGGCCAGCCCTCGCAGCCCGACTGGATGCTCTGCCCCCACTGTCACACCCAGTTGAAGAAGCCGTGCGCCGAATGTGGCCGGCTGCTGGAGATGGAGTGGCGGCTTTGCCCCTACTGCGGCAGCGCGCCGTCGCCGCCCGAACTCACGATGCCGGAAGAGCTTGCCGTAGGGTAGACAGCAGCCAGCGAGACCTGACGTATCACGCCGCACGTGTCCCATTTCGAAGATCCACAAACATAGGAAAACCGAAAACCAATGAGACGCAGACGTTCCACTTTGACGACACTGCTACTGGCCGCTGCCGCGGTCCTGACACTGCTAGGCCTGATCCTGGTCAGCGTGTACGTGGTCTTCTCGCGGCGGCCGGCGCTGCCCACTGCCGTGCCTCGGGAGCCTTGGGCTGTGGTGGACGCCGAAACCGTCAACCCGCCGCTGGCCCTGCGCCCCCTGGCCGGCGAACCGCCAGCGGACACGATAAAGGCGGCCCTGTCCATTGACGACCTGGACACTGCCTACGCCACCCTGGTCTTCAGCCCCGCGCTGAGCGACGCCCAACGCGCCGGCCACTTGTTGCTGCTGGCTCAGCGCTACATCGCCGCGCAGCAAGGGGACAAGGCCACCGCCTGTTTGCAGCAAGTGCACTCGCTGATCGCCCTCAGCCCCTTGCTTTCGGACGTGGCGCGGGCCGGCGCCGCCTTGCAGGCCGCCTCTCACTGGCGCACCCTGGAGCGTGAAGACGGTGTCCGCTGGAGCCTGACCCAGGTCGAGGTCATAGCCCAGCACAGCCTTCGCCTGCGACCGGCGCAGCGGCGCGACCTCTGGCTGCAACTGGCGGCGGCCTACGCCGGACTGGAAGATGAGAAGAAAGCGTCCGCGGCCCGGCGGGCCGCGGACCAACCGTCCAACTCGACAGCTCAGCAGGCCCCGGCAGCGTTGCTGCCCGCCTTCCCGGTGCAGCTCCCCCTCTCCCGGGAGATCGCCGACCTGCAAGCTACCCGGCAGCAGCGGACGGTCACCCTCATCGAGGAATGGATCGCTGTGGAAGGGAGCGACGTGGGGCCGGAGGCGGCTGACCTGGCGGAATTCCTGCGCCGCGAAGACGCCGCCCGGCTGGCCTACTACGATCAAGTGGCCGAGACCACGCCGCAGTTGGCCATTCAGGCTACCGCAGCCTGGGAACGGGCCGCCTGGCTGACGCTCAAGTACCGCCTGGCCCGCCTCGGCTTCGGCCTCTCCCTGGTGCCGGAATGGGAGGAGAATGCGCCCGTCATCCGCACCGAACTGACCAAAGCCTACGAGACGCTGTTCCAACTCTACGGCGACCAGGCCACGGCGCTGCCCTCCGCCGCCGACGTGGACCAGGCCTGGGTGGAGCTGCTGCGGCAGGAGATCCTGCTGGGCCAACTGGAACTGTACCCGGACTACCCCGAGGATCAGCTTGTGGGGAGACTGCAAGAGGCGCAGGGACGGCTGCAGGCGACGCAGGGTGGTGGCTTCTGGGTTTCCTCGACCGTCGAGGCCGGCCAACGCATCTTCACCCTGGAGGGGGCGAGCAACCAATAGCCAATAGCTAATAGCCGATAGCTGATGGCAGATAGCCGGTGTGGGCTCTCCAGCTAGCCGCTGGCTGTATCCTCTGGGTCAAGGACCGCGTATTCCTCGTCGAACTGCCAGTCGGGAAAGACCTCCAGTTCGACCTCCAGGCGCGGGTTCAGCGGGGCGATACGCTTGACCAGGTGGATGTCCACGACGCGGCGGTCGTCCACGCCCAGCGCCTCGCAGATGGCATCCTGAGCGATCTTGAGCCCGCCGTCCAGATCGCGGCGCAGCGGCGTCTCGAAGTAGAAATCGAAAAACAGGCCGACGTAGCCCTGCCGCGCCGCGCTGACGAAGCCGTCGCCGATGTGCCCCGTGGCCCGCAGGCGACCAATGCTCCGCTCCACCGCCCGCTTGTAGCGGCGGCTTTCCTTGCTCAGCACCCGCCGCTGGCCCACCGTGGCATACTGGTGGTTGATGCTGGGCGGCAACGGCAGGGTGAAGGTGATGCGCTGCGTCTCCATAGGACCATTGTAGCACCTTTGTTCTATTCGTGCAAGATGGGCCAGGCCAATCGCACACCGGCCTGTTTGTGATGGCCTCTGAACTTTGACAAATTCGCCCCGATGTGGTGTAATGTCGGGGCAACAGGCCGAAAACGCCACTCGGGGCGGCGCAACCAGCCTCCCCACTCACAACATCAGTGAACCAATCAAATCCAAGGAGTGAAGAACATGGCAACGAAAATCGGTATCAATGGTTTCGGTCGCATCGGCCGGCAGGTCTTCAAGGTCATCGAGGAGCAATACGACGGCGTCTTGGAGGTCGTCGCCGTCAACGACCTCTACCCGCCGGAGGCCAACGCCCAGCTTCTCCGCTACGACTCCAACTACGGCAAGTACGACGCCGACATCTCTGTGGATGAAGGCGACCTGATCGTCAACGGCGAGCGGATCAAGGTCTTCCAGCAGCGAGACCCCAGCCAGCTCCCCTGGGGCGAGTTGGGCGTGGACATCGTGGTCGAATCCACCGGCGTCTTCACCAAGCGAGATCAGGCCGCCATGCACCTGGGCGCCGGCGCCAAGAAGGTCATCATCAGCGCCCCCGCCACCGGCCCGGACATCACCATCGTGCTGGGGGTGAACCACGCCGCCTATGACCCTGCGCAGCACCACATCATCTCCAACGCCTCCTGCACCACCAACTGCCTGGCGCCGGCGGCCAAGGTGGTCAACGACAGCTTCGGCATCGTCAGAGGCCTGATGACCACCATCCACTCCTACACCAACGACCAGCGCATCCTCGACCTGCCGCACAAGGACCTGCGCCGGGCGCGGGCGGCGGCCCTGAACATCATCCCCACCACCACCGGCGCCGCCCGGGCGCTGGCCCTGGTCATCCCCGAGCTGGCGGGCAAGTTCGACGGCATCTCCCTGCGCGTGCCCACGCCCACCGTGTCCATCGTGGACTTGGTATGCGAGTTGGAGAAGCCCACCACCACCGAGGAACTGCGCGCCGCCTTCCAGGCCGCAGCCGAAGGCGAGTTGAAGGGCATCCTGGGCTACAGCGAGGAGCCGCTGGTGAGCATGGACTTCAAAGGCGACCCTCGTTCCAGCATCGTGGACGGCCCCTTCTGCCAGGTGCTGGACGGCACCATGGCCAAGATCATGGCCTGGTACGACAACGAGTGGGCCTACTCCGTGCGCGTCGCCGACCTGGCCGACTACATGGCCAAACAGGGACTCTGAGGCCAGGCCAAGAGCTTCTCTGGAAGCAAACCGTGCACAAGCAGAAAAGGGTCTGAGGCGTCTGTAGCCTGTTCGTAGTCAGGCACGGAGCACAGCGGAGTGCCGTCCCGCTGGCGTAAACGCCACTCCGCTATCCCTGCGTGGCTGACTACGAGCGTTAAGTTAGCGCCTATGCCCTTCAGCACCCTCAGCGCCCTCTGGTCTGGAGAACTGGTTATGAACAAAAAAACCGTCAGAGACATAGACCTGCGCCGCCAGCGCGTGCTGGTGCGCGTGGACTTCAACGTGCCCCTCAAAGATGGCGAGGTGGCCGACGACACCCGCATCCAGGCCGCCCTGCCCACCATCCGCTACCTGCTGGCGCAGGAGGCCATCATCATCCTCACCTCCCACCTGGGGCGGCCCAAGGGCAAGGTGGTGCCCGAGATGTCCCTTTCGCCCGTCGCCGCCCACCTGGAAGCGCTGCTGGGGCGGCCCGTGGCCTTCGTCGAGGAGTGCGTGGGGCCGGAGGTGCAAGCGCTCGTGGCCAGGCTGCGTCCCGGCGACGTCCTGCTGCTGGAAAACCTGCGCTTCCACCCCGAAGAAACCGGCAACGACCCCGCCTTCGCCGCCCAACTGGCGGCCCTGGCCGACCTCTACGTCAACGACGCCTTCGGCACCGCCCACCGCGCCCACGCCTCCACCGTAGGCGTGACGCAGCATCTCCCCTCCGTGGCCGGCTTCCTGATGGAAAAGGAGTTAGAGTTCCTGGGGCGAGCGCTGCAAAGCCCGCAGCGTCCCTACGTCGCCATCCTGGGCGGGGCCAAGATCTCCGACAAGATCGGCGTCATCCAGGCCCTGCTGCGCCAGGTGGACGCGCTGCTCATCGGCGGTGGCATGGCCAACACCTTCCTCCTGGCCCGCGGCTACGAAGTGGGCGACTCGCTGGTGGAAGCGGACAGCCTGCCCACGGCCCGGCAGTTGATGGCCGAGGCCGGCGAACGGTTGCTGCTGCCCGAGGACGTGGTCATCGCCGACGAGTTCGCCGCCAACGCCGCCAGCCGCCTGGTGGCCGCCGACGCCGTGCCCGCCGGCTGGCGCATCCTGGACATCGGCCCGGCGACGGTGGTCCGCTACCAGCAGGCCCTGGCCCCGGCCAAGACGGTGGTCTGGAACGGCCCCCTGGGCGTCTTCGAGTTCCCCCGCTTCGCCGCCGGCACCTTGGCCATCGCCCGGTCGCTGGCCGGGCTGGACGCCGTGACCGTCATCGGCGGCGGCGATTCGGCGGCCGCCGTGCAGCAGGCGGGGCTGGCGGACAAGATGACGCACATCTCCACCGGCGGCGGCGCGTCGCTGGAGTTCCTGGAGGGCAAGGAACTGCCCGGCGTGGCCGCCCTGATGGACAAGGAGAAGGAGTAGGAGTGTGAGCTTCCTGAAGCGGTTGGGCAAGACCTTCGCCAGCGGCCAGCGAGAGGACGCCGACGCCTTGTGGGTCTACGTGCGCTGCCGGCGCTGCGGCGAGGCCATTGGCACGCGCATCAGCCTGCGCAACGACCTCTCCATCCACTACGGCGAAACCGGGCAGCCCAGCGGCTACCACGCGCGCAAAGTGCTCGTCGGCGGCCAGCGCCGCTGCTACCAGCCTCTCGAGATACACCTGACCTTCGACGCCGGCCGCCGTCTGCTGGAGCGGGAGATCAGCGGCGGCGAGTTCATCACCGCCGAGGAGTACGCCGCCGAGTAACCACTCAGCCTGCTCGGCCTGGACTGTCAAGTCCAGGCCAAAACCAGCCCGATTCGACTGCTCAGCCTGCTCGGCCTGGACTGTCAAGTCCAGGCCAAAACCAGCCTGATTCGGCTGCTCA
>JACNHM010000547.1 GCA_014383605.1 Chloroflexota bacterium | reverse complement strand
GTGCGCAAGCGGCTGGAGAAGGCGGGGAGCGTGTGATGGACAACCTGGACTGGGTGCTGCGTCAGGAAGAAGGCCAGTTCTTCGAGCGCAAGAGCTGTTACGAGCGCACAGCCCAAGGACAGCGGCGGCGAGACGTGCGCGCTGTCGCCCAGGACGTGGCTGAAGCCCTGACTGCCATGGCCAATGCCGACGGCGGGGTTCTCGCCCTGGGCCTCGAAGACGACGGAGCCGTGACCGGGGTGGACTACCCCGAAGACCGTCTGGACGTGCTGCGCCGCGCCCCCCAGACCCACGTCCGCCCGCCTCTCAAGGTCCGCCTCCACCAGGCAGAGCTTCAGGGCCAGGGCATCGTGCTCTTCGAGACGGATTGGAGCCCAGAGGTGCATCAATTGACCGATGGGCGTTACCTTCTGCGCATCGGCGATAGCAACATGCCCTTCCCGGCGGATCAGATCGAGGCTATCAAGGCCGGCAAGCGCCGCCGCGTGGCCGAAGCGCGCTTTGTGCCCGAAGCGTCCGTTGCCGACCTGGACGAAGCTCTGCTGGCGGAACTGGGAGACCGCGCCGGCCTGGCTTTGCCGGCCGAAAAGCTGCTGTTGCATTATCGGCTCGCTGAACCGCGCAATGGACGGCTTGTGCTCTCCCTGGCAACGCTGTTGCTCTTCGGCAAAGACCCTGGACGGTGGCATCCCCGCTGTGGGATTGACTTCGTCAAATACGAGGGCACGGAACGCCGCTTTGGAGCAGAACTCAACATAGTCAAGCGACGATGGCTCGAAGCGCCCCTGATGCGGCTCATCGAGACAGCCTATCACGCCATCGAGCCTCACATCCGCGAGCGGCAGCGGCTGTTCGACCTGCTCTTCGAGGAGTGGCTGGAGTATCCCCCCTTCGCCTGGCAGGAAGCCATCGTTAATGCCGTCGCCCACCGCGACTATGGGTACGAGGGCATGAGCGTCGAGGTCTGGATGTTCGACGACCGTATCGAAGTGCGCAGCCCGGGGGAATTGGTGGAGCCGGTGACCCTGGAGCGACTGCGCCGACGCGAGCGGATTCACGCCGCTCGCAACCCACGCCTCACCCGCGTGTTGACCGAGTGGGGCTACATGCGTGAGCAAGGGGAAGGCATCCCTCGCATGTTCGAGGCTATGGAGAGTGAGGGACTTTATCCCCCAGAGTTAAAGCTGGAGGCCGACGTCATCTTTACCGTCGTGTTGCGCAACATGCCGGTCTACGGCCCAGAGACAGCCCGCTGGTTGAAGCAGTTCGATCCCCTGGCCCTGAGCGGAGACCAGAAGCGACTCCTGGCCTACGCCCGAGAGCGCGGCGGCGCCTTCACCAGCCGTGCTTACCAGAGGTTGGTGGGCGTGGACCTCTACACGGCGTCGCGAGATATCAAAGACCTCATCCGCAAAGGCATCGTGCGCTTGATCAAGAAGGGTGGGCGTGTATATCGAGTGATTGAACATGACGTCCGAACGACTGAAGTGCCATTGCCCGACCAGTTTCTCCAAATTGAGCCTTTTCTTGGTAAGCAGGGCTACGTGAAGAACGAAGACGTCAGAAGAATTCTAGGGATATCACGAACACGAGCCAAGCGCCTCCTAGAAGAGTGGGTTGCTGCTGGATTGTTAAGGCTTCAAGGAAAGGGACGAGGCTCTCAATATGTACCTTTCAGAAATGGCTCAGTCTCATTGGGAAATGGCTCGGTCTAGTAGTCTCGGATTCATTCTGAGCATGAGCCATTACCGCGCCGGAACACTTCTGTGGAAGTAGAAAACATGCCTCACGATATTATTGATAATCGCAGCGAAAAACTCCTGGAGCACATCCAGCGCATCCTGCCTGGCAGCGAGCGGGCGCGCCTGGCCGTGGGCTATTTCTTCCTGTCCGGCCTGAAGCCCATCTACCAGCACCTGGAGCGCCTCGACGAAATCCGTCTGCTCATCGGCAACACCACCGACCGCCAGACGCTGGAGACGCTGGCCGAAGGGTACAAACGCCTCGACCTGCTCGGGGAGGCGGCCGAGGGCTGGCGCTATCGCAAACGGGTGGAGATGCAGCGCTCTGCCGAGGAGACCGCCTCTAATCTGCGGGCGGCCATCTCTCTGATGGACCAGGCCGATGAGGACGAGGCCACGGTGCGCACCGTGCTGCGTCTGATCCAGGAGAAGCGGCTCAAGGTACGTGTCTACACCCAGGGGAGACTGCACGCCAAAGCCTACGTCTTCGACTACGGCCCGGTCTACGACCTCTCCGGCAATGAACTCCCTCGTGAGGAAAAGGGCATTGCCGTCGTCGGTTCCTCCAACCTGACCCTGGCCGGCATCGCCCACAACACCGAACTCAACGTGCTGGTGCACGGCAACGCCAACCACGAAGTCCTGGTGCACTGGTTCGAGGAGCTCTGGGACGAGGCACGCGACTTCGACGCCGCCCTCATCAACGAACTGAAGCGCTCCTGGGCCGTGGGCGTGGTGGACGAAAGGGACGGCGTGGAAATCCTGGCTCGCCCCTACGACATCTACATGAAGACCCTCTACGAACTGGTCAAGGACCGCCTGGAAGAGGCCGAACGGCGCGAGATCCTGTGGGAAGATGACATCACCCGCGACCTGGCCGACTTCCAGACGGTCGCCGTGCGCCAGGCCGTGCAGATGGTGCGGGACTACGGCGGCTGCTTCGCCGCCGACGTGGTGGGCCTGGGCAAGTCCTACATCGGCTCGGCAGTGGTCAAGCATTTCGAGCGCACCGAGCACGCTCGCCCCCTGATTATATGCCCCAGGTCGCTGGTGGAAATGTGGGAGCGCTACAACGAGGTCTACCGACTCAACGCCCGCGTGCTTTCCATGGGCCTGTTGCGAGAGCGGGATGATGGGCGCAACTTCTTGCTGGAGGATGTGAGATATCGCGACCGCGACTTCGTGCTGGTGGACGAAAGCCACAACTTCCGCTATTCGGACACCCATCGCTACCGGCTGCTGCAAGGCTTTCTGGCCACGGGGCGGAAGTGCTTGTTCCTGACCGCTACCCCGCGCAACAAGACAGCCTGGGACCTGTACTATCAGATCAAGCTTTTCCACCCTGATGACCGGACTGACCTCCCCATCGCCCCTCCCAACTTGCGGGATTTCTTCCGGGGCGTTGAAGCCGGCGACAAGCGATTGCGGGACGTGCTGGAACACATCCTGATCCGCCGTACCCGCAACCACGTCCTGCGCTGGTATGGCTACGACGCCGAGACGCACGAGAAGGTGAATCCGGCCCGCTTTCAAGAGTATCGAGACGGCAAGCGACGCGCCTACGTCATCGTGGGTGGCAGACGCGAGTTCTTCCCTCGACGTGAGCTGGACACCATCACTTACAGCATCGAAGAAACCTATCGAGGGCTCTACGCCCAACTGCGTCACTACCTGGGACGTCCGCGCCACGATCAGTTGTCCCCTTCCCCTGACGAGCTAACCTATGCCCGCTACGGACTCTGGCACTACGTCAGGCGGGAACGGCGCAAGGAACGCCGCTATGCCGACCTCCACCAGGCTGGGGCGAACCTGCGGGGACTCATGAGGGTGATGCTCTTCAAGCGCTTCGAATCCAGCGTGCACGCTTTCCGCGAGACGCTGCGGCGGCTGCTGCGCACTCATCAGGGTTTCCTGAAAGCCCTGGATGAGGGCATCGTCCCGGCGGGCGAAGAGGCCCAAGACATCCTGTACGAATCAGACCAGATGGAGGAGACACAGCTCATAGACGCGCTGCGCCAGGCCAGCGGCCGCTACGACATCGCCGGCTTCCACGTTGACCTGCTGAAGCGGCACATCGAGCAGGACATCCGCATTCTCGAAGAGCTGCTGTGTCTGGTTGAGCCTATCACGCCCGACCAGGACGCCAAACTGCAGACACTCAGGGAGTGGTTGGATCGTCGGCCGCTTTCTGAAGGCAAGCGGCTCATCTTCACCCAGTATGCTGACACCGCCCAATATCTCTATGACAATCTTAACCCCAACGACGAGCGCGATGACATCGAGGTGATCTACAGCGGAGATAAGAGCCGCGAGCGCGTCGTCGGGCGATTCGCTCCACGGGCCAATCCCTGGTATCGCTTCCATGAAGGCGAGGTGGAACTGAATACCGTAATCGCCACCGATGTGTTGGCCGAAGGGTTGAACCTGCAAGACTGTGACAAAGTCATCAACTACGATCTGCACTGGAACCCGGTGCGCCTGATTCAGCGCCTGGGGCGGATTGACCGCATCGGTTCGGAACACGATCGCATCTTCGCCTTCAACTTCTTGCCGGAGACAGGAATCGAGCGGCAGTTGGACCTGCGAAAGAAACTGAGCGCGCGCATTCGGGAGATTCACGAAACCATCGGTGAGGACGCTGCCATTCTCGACCCCAGCGAGCAACTGAACGAAGAGGCCATGTATGCCATCTACGAGAGGAGGGGAGAGGCGCTGAGTCTGTTCGAGGAGGATGAAGAGGAGCCGATGGACTTGAACGAGGCGGAGGAACTCCTGCGCCTGATGCGGCGTGAGAATCCGGCCGAATTCGAGCGGGTCGTCGACTTGCGCGATGGCCTTCGCACTGGACGGGTCTCGGCAACCCAAGGTATCTTCGCCTTGCTTGCGGCAGGGCGCTATCAACAACTACTGCTTTTGGACAGAGAGGGCAACGTCGTCTCGAGCGATCCGTCAGATGCATTACGGGCGGTTGCCTGTGGAGAAGACGACGCCGCCGAGCCATTGCCCGAAGGATACAACGCCGCGCTGATGCGGGCCAAGCGGCGGTTTGACGACGAGGTGAAACATCGCCGAGCTCAGCGCGAGCACGTGAGGTCGCTGACCCACGGCCAACGCTACGTGTTGCGTGAACTCCGGGTGCTGTTCAATGCCACCAGGGACGATGACCTGCGCGGCGACATGGCATTGCTCGAAGAGGCCTTTAGTGGCGCGCTGACGACGGCCGTGACCAAGGAACTGAACCTGCTGCGACGCAACGGAGTGACAGGCGAGATTCTGCTGGGGGAGTTGAAACGCATTTACTTCCAATACAACTTGAGGGACATGCCGGCACGCACGCGTCTTGCGACCGAGGAAGAGATACCGAGGATTGTGTGCAGTGAGGCTTTGGTCTGAGAAGGGCTGCCATTTCACCCCACGCGCCGCGCACGCTACGGGCCGAAGCCACATTTGCCTGCGGCAGACGTCGTGAATCGCAAGAACGTGAAACAGCATTTGCGCCTTGTATTTGCGGAGAAGTGAGACATGGCGAGAGAGGCAACCATCTATCTGCAATGTGCTTTCTTCGGTGAGAGGGAGAGAGTTCTCGCCGAAGTCGAGGGTGTATCAGCCGTTGCTTTCCGCTACGACAGCGGCGTATGCGGGCTGCGGCTGCAGAACGAGCGCGGCCATATCACCCTGCTGCCCTTCCAGGGGCAGCAGATCTGGGATGCCGCCTTCGAGGACCGCACGCTGACCATGCGCTCCATGT
>JACNHM010000545.1 GCA_014383605.1 Chloroflexota bacterium | reverse complement strand
CCAGGACCCGACGGGCGAGAAGGGCACGCTGCTGCCGGTGCGCGTCCGGGAGTGCGAACTGAAGGGCTTGTTGCCCGCGATCATCTACATTGACTTGGTGGGGCTGGAGGAGCAGGAGGCCACAGATACCCTGCTGGCCGGGGTGCGCCGCGAACGCGCCAAACCGATCGTTCCGCCGGGCTTCCCGGGTGTTACCCCTCGATCAGTGCCCCAACGACCGCGTTTCCCCGGAGCCCTGCCCCCCATCTGGAACATCCCCCATCACCGCAACCCGAACTTCACCGGGCGGGAGAGCCTGCTGGCCCAGCTCCGGGCTGCGCTGATGTCCGGGCAGCCGGCCGCGCTGACCCAGGCCATCAGCGGGCTGGGCGGGGTGGGCAAGACGCAACTGGCCGTGGAGTACGCCTACCGCCACGCGGCGGAGTACGACGTGGTGTGGTGGGTGCGGGCGGAAGAGCCAGTTACCCTGGCCGCCGACTACGCGGGCTTGGCTGGGAAGCTGGGACTACCAGAGCAAGATGCTCCAGACCAGCGCGCCGTGGTCGAGGCCGTGCGGCGTTGGCTGGGGCAAAACGCGGGCTGGCTGCTGGTGTTCGACAACGCGCCCGGTCCGGCGGAAGTGCGCGACTACCTCCCACGAGGCGCGACCGGCCACGTGCTGGTCACCTCCCGCCACCCAAGCTGGCGGGGCGTGGCCAGGCCGCTGTCGGTGCAGGTGATGGAGCGGGCTGAGGCGGTGGACTTTCTGCTGAAACGGACGGGGCAGGCCGACGAGGAGGCCGCGGCCGCGCTGGCGGAGGCCCTGGGCGACCTGCCCCTGGCTCTGGAGCAGGCGGGGGCCTATGTCGAGGCCACCGAAAGATCGCTCTCCGATTATCTAAAACTGTTCCACGACCACCGGTTGGAACTCTTGCGACGCGGTATCCCATCCACAGACTATCCTGACACCGTCGCCACCACCTGGGAGATTTCGTTCCAGCAGGTGCAGCAGGCGTCGCCCGCTGGGGCGGATCTGCTGAACCTGTGCGCTTTCCTGGCCCCCGACGACATCCCCCGCGAGCTCTTGAGCGAAGGAGCACAGCATTTGCCGCAACCCCTGGCTGACGCCGTAGCGGATCCCCTGGCCTTCGACGAAGCAGTGATGGCCCTGCGCTGCTACTCGTTGGTCGAGGTGGGCGCTGACGCCTTGTCAGTTCACCGCATGGTGCAGGCCGTGGCGCGCGACCGGCTGGCGGAGGAAGCCCGGAGGACATGGGCCAAGGCTGCTGCGAGTCTGGTGAATAGCGCCTTCCCGTTCGATAGTGATGACGTGCGGACTTGGCCCGAGTGCGCACGCCTGCTGCCCCATGCTCTGGCAGCGGCAGGGCAGGCTGAGGCATTGGAGGTGGCTTCAGAAGCAACGGGGCGCCTTTTGAATCAGGTTGGCACGTATTTGTGGGGACGCGCCGAGTTCGCCGGAGCGCGGGCGGCTTTTGAGCGGGCGTTGGCCATAGACGAGGCCGTCTTCGGCCCTGACCATCCCAACGTCGCCATTCGGGTCAACAACCTGGGAAGTGTGCTGAAAGCCCTGGGTGACCTGGCGGGAGCGCGGGCGGCTTTTGAGAGGGCATTGGCCATAGACGAGGCCATCTTCGGTCCTGACCATCCCAACGTCGCCATTCGGGTCAACAACCTGGGTAGTGTGCTGAAAGACCTGGGCGATCTGGCGGGAGCGAGGGCGGCTTTTGAGCGGGCGTTGGCCATAGACGAGGCCGTCTTCGGCCCTGACCATCCCGAGGTTGCCACGGACATCAACAACCTGGGGGCTGTGCTGCACGATCTAGGCGACTTGGCGGGGGCGCGGGTACATTATGAGCGGGCATTGCAAATATTTCGAGAGTTCTTGGGCGAGGATCATCCACGCACGGTGTCAGTGCGGAAGAACTTGGACTCACTTGAGATTCGAGACAACGCCTGAGGAGAAAAACCAATGACCAAATACTTCAACGTCTTACTCATCTTCGCCCCCGTAGCCATCGCGGGCGAGTTCCTGGGCTGGAGCCCGACGATTGTGTTCTGGAGCGCGGCGTTGGCGGTGATACTGCCTGCCCGGCGCGTAGGTACTTGAGAGGAGACCATGTTGCGCAAAGCCATTATCTCAGCAATCATCCTAATCTTGGCGGTGGCGGCCTGGGGAGCGGCGATGCGATCTTTCGCCTCCCAGCCTGTCTCGGTTGACTACCGCGCGCTTGCTCAGGGCGGCGAGTGGAAGCATCCTGAACCCTTCGTACGCCTTGCTTCTGCCCAGCGCGTGGCAACTGACGAGGTCTTTGGCCTCTGCTTCGTCAGCGCGGCTGAGAACCTGGCCGATGAGGCGCGGTACGCTGGCGCACTGGAGGCCGGCGCGCGGTGGGATCGCTGGCCCCTCTATTGGCAGTGGGTGGACCAGGGCGGCTACGTGGGTTTCCACGACACTGCCATCCCTCACGACTACGACACGCTGGTGATCCAGGAGATTGAGCACGGTCTCTCGCCCATCGCCATCCTGCTGGGCACGCCCGACCAGCGAGCCACCGGCGGCTCTGCTGACGTCCCGCCGCCCCGCGTGCAGGACAAGGTCTTTCCATCGCCGGGGCGGATCAGGCCACAACAGGGCGAGACGAGCACCGCTGCGTCGCCGCCCATCGGCCTCTTCGAGCCTATCTTTGCCGACGGGACCGACGTCCCCGCCCCAGGCAAAGCCGTCAACCAGGCCAACTCCTGGGCCGATTTTGTCTCTAACACTGTGCAGCGCTACAAGCCAGGCGGCGATTTGGCCCAGGATCAGGGCTGGGGCGATGATATAGGCGTTCGCTACTGGGAGATCTGGAACGAGCCAGACCTGGACCAGTTCTGGAGCGGCACGGTGGAAGAGTATTATCGTCTGCTGGAGGTGGGTTATCAGGCCATCCAGGCGGCCGATCCCGAAGCGACGGTCATCCTCGGCGGGTTGGCCTTTTTTGAGAAGCAAAACTGGCTGTCCGATTTGCTGGCGCAGACGGGTGGCGATCCGGCCAAGGCGTATTTCGACGTCTTTTCGTTTCATTACTACTGGAGCATTTATGGCACGGAATACTGGCTGTGGCGCGCCCGCAGCACGTTGAGCGCCAATGGCCTGTCCGACGTGCCCATCTGGATCACCGAAAGCGGCGTGCCTGTGTGGGATGACTTCCCAGCCACGGAATTTGACGGCGGCGTCCCCCCTGACAGCCCTTATCGTGGCACGATGGAAGAGCAGGCCGCCTATGTGATCCAGAACGCGGCGCTGGCCTTTTACCAGGGCGTGGAGCGATATTATCACTTCATGCTTCACGACGACTGTGGCAATGTTCCCGGCGCGGACGCCTTTGGCCTGCGGCAGAACTTCACGCCACACGTCTGCAGTCCAGCTCAGGGCAAGCACCGCCCATCCTACGCCGCCTATCAACTGGCTGCCGAGCAGTTCCGTGATTTGACCCCCCTCTGGCGGACCAAAGGCAGCGGGCAAGATCGGGTGGCCTTCTACCGGGCCGACGACAGCTCGCGAGTGCTGGCGCTCTGGGCCACCGGCGGTGTCGCCGTCACGGCGACGATCAAGGCCACCGGTGATACAGGGCAGCTCCACTGGATCGAGCCAACCTCATCTCCATTGGGCACCACCGGCATCAGCCGCACACTGACGATCACGCCCACCGACGGCATTTACACTCTGACGCTCCCTCCGGCTACCAACCGGAACTCGGGTATACCTGGCGATAGCAACTACTACATCGGCGGACGACCTTACCTGCTGGTGGAGCGCGATACGCTGTCGCCCACCTCCAGCGTGGAACCGCTCCCGTTGGCCAGTGTTCCGGCTTTCGTGGTACGCTGGGGGGGACAGGATTGGGGCTCCGGCATCGCCAGTTTCGACGTCTTCTACAACGTTGACGGGGGACCGCTTACGACCTGGATCACCGAGACCCTGGCTGTCAGTGCTCCCTTCACAGGCACGGTGGATTCCACCTACGGCTTCGCCGCCCGAGCCAGGGACAGGGCCGGCAACGTGGAGCCTGAGCCGAGCGAACCCCAGGCCCAGACCACCATCGCGGAGGGAGCTATGGCCGGCGGGCGGGTGACCGACAACACTACCCAGCCCGTGGCCGGAGCGCAGGTGGCGCTGACCAGCGAGGAGAGCGCAACTTACACGGCTATCACCGATGAAGAGGGCCTCTGGCGCGTGGAGGGTTTGTCCCCGGCGACCTACACCGTGACCGCCAGCGCGCCTGGTTACGGACAGTGGCCGGCTCCCCGACGGCTCGTCCTCAGCGAGTTGAGCGTCCTGGACTTCGACCTGAACCTCCCGCCCCTCGTCAACCTCGTTCTCGATGGCGACTTCGAGGCCGGGCTGGAGAACTGGATGCCCGGCGGCAGCACCGCTCCTCAGATCAGCGGGGAATCCTTCGACGGGCAGCAGGCTCTCGTCCTGGGGAAGGACTTCGTGGGCCAGCCGGAGCTGGGCGGGGGCGGCAATTCCACTCTCCACCAGAGCATTAACATCCCCAGCGACACGACCTCTCCGCATCTCTCCTTCGTCTACCGCCTAGTCACCGAGGAGACGGTCCAGGGATCCGATTGGTTCGAGGCGATCATTATCGAGGGGGATGAAGTCGCCTACCCCATCCAGCCGGGGGATGAATGGCAGAACACCGATGGCTGGCGACAGCTCTCTTTCGATCTGAGCTCCTGGCAGAGCCATGCCTTCGACCTCTACTTCAACGTCTGGCAATCCTCGGCCCAGAATCCCACCCTGGTCTACGTGGACGAGGTGAGCGTCGGCTCCGCCAGGCTGCCATTGTGCCGCATTTTTCTCCCTCTGGCGATGAAGTGAAAAAGACCCTTCGGGTTTCTGAAAACCCGAAGGGTCTAAACAAACCACAGGAGTGAACCATGCTCAAAGATCTCGTTCGTAAGAATCGCAGTTACCGCCGTTTTCACCAGGATGTCGCGGTGGACATTGAGACGCTGCGCGCGCTGGTGAACCTGGCGCGGCTCTCGGCCACAGGCTCGAACTTGCAGCCGCTCAAGTACATCCTCAGTTGTGAGCCGGAGACCAACGCCCGCATTTTCCCACACACGCGCTGGGCGGGCTTTCTGAAGGATTGGCCCGGCCCGGCCGAGGGCGAGCGTCCGACAGCCTACATCGTCATCCTGGGCGATACGCATATCCGCAAGTCCTTCGGCTGCGATCACGGCATCGCCGCTCAATCCATCATGCTCGGTGCAACGGAGCGCGGCCTGGGCGGCTGCATGATCGGCTCGATTGACCGAGGCGGACTCCGGCAGGTGCTGGACATCCCAGAGCAGTACGAGATCCTGCTCATATTGGCGCTGGGCAAGCCCAAGGAGACAGTGGTGCTCGAAGCAGTCGGCCCCGACGGCGACACCAAGTACTACCGCGATGCCGACGGCGTGCACCACGTGCCCAAGCGCTCCCTCGACGAACTGATCCTGCGAGAATACG
>JACNHM010000544.1 GCA_014383605.1 Chloroflexota bacterium | reverse complement strand
TCCGCCGTCGCTAGGCCCTCCACAACCCGCCCCCACCTGACGCTAAACAAGTACGCGCGGCGAGTACTGGAACAACGAGACCCTCACTGGCTCACCGGCGTTGGTGCGCAATGACTCTGAGATCAACTTTGAGTGGCTGGGCGACTCTCCCAACCCCGCCATCAATGCAGATCACTTCTCTGCCCGCTGGACGAGAACGCTATACTTTGCAGGTGGAGACCACCGCTTCGAAGTCTTCCACGACGATGGCGCCAGACTGTGGGTTGACGACGTCCTCGTCATGGATGAATGGCATGAGGGAAGGTACACACACATCGTTGATCACCACCTAAACGCAGGCTCCCATGCCATTCGCATGGAACTGTACGAGATTGAAGGTTGGGCTGGCGCGCGGTTGTCGGGGGAGAGACTCCCCACTCCTACTCCCACACCCACGCGCACGCCAACCCGCACGCCCACAGCTACGCATACGCCGACGCCGACCCTGACACCGACGCGCACGCCAACAGCGACACCGACACAGATCCTTTTCCGGTGCTACTTGCCATTGATCGGACGTTGAATGACGTTCAAGTAGGGGACATCCCACGGCCAGCAGGTTCGCGTGAACGCCTCTCACTCTGAGAGGCGTTCACGCGTCTTTGATCCTGCCATCTGAATACGCGCGGGCCCTGCCCTTCTCGACAGATTCCAAAATGGCCGTTTCGCCCAACCTGGGGTATAATTGGCAACCAGGAGGGCCATGATGAGCGGGCAAATGACCATCACCTCACGCATCCAGCTTCCGCCAGCGCCGCAAGAAGCACTGCAACGCTTCTGTCAGGCGGTACTATCGCGCTTCCCCGGCTTCGTGGAGGAGATCATCCTCTACGGTTCCTGGGCGCGCGGCGACGCCGACGTCGAGTCAGACGTGGACCTGCTGCTGCTGGTCAACTGGGAAGAGGAGATGCTGGGCGAGGGCTGCTATCGCTCGCACACCAGTGACCCGCGTTGGCAGGAGATCGTGGGCATCTCCTACGACCTGATGCTGGAGTACGGCATTGATATCTCACCGCGGATGATGAGCCGCCAGGTCTATCGCACGGCCTACTCGCTGCGCAAGAACATCGAGCGAGATGGTGTGCGACTTTGGCCCACTCCTGGCACAGAGGACGCGATTGGAGAAGCCGCTATGGTACTGAGAGAGCCATCTCCGCCATACGAGGTTTCCACCGACGAGGAACACGAGGAACGGTTCGCCGAAGCAAGAACCTGGCTGGCTCTCGCTGAAGAAAAGCTGCCACTGGCGCACCAGTTCCTGACCTTGGGGCTGTTCGACGAAACGGTCTCCAAGAGCTATTACGTCATGTTCTACGCGGCCAGGGCTGCCCTGGCCCTTGAGGATATCAGGCCGCACAGGCACAGCGGCGTTGCCGCCAAGTTTGGTGAGCACTTTGCCAAGACAGGCCGCGTGAAGCGCGGCCTCGGTCGCAAACTGCGTGAGGCCATGGAGGCCCGCGAGGACGCCGACTACAACCCCAAGCGGCGCGCCTCGCGGGAAGAGGCCGAACGCGTGTTCACTGACGCCACCGAGTTCCTGCAGGCGATCAAAAACCTGCTCGAGAACCTACCCCCCTGGGTAGCAGGCCAATCGCATTGGCCGTCTGGGGACGGATAACGCCCCACGCGGTTGGGCTGCTACCCATTTCCGAGAGAACTCAGGTGCACAATGCAACTCGACACCCTGATCCGCCGCGGCCCGGGGCCGCAAACCGAATTCATGCCCGAACCCGATCAGCAGCGGCTGGCGGAGACGCTGGTGGCCTTCGCCAACGGTGACGGCGGCACCATCGTCATCGGCATGGCCCCCGACGGCATGGTGGCCGACCAACTGCTGGCCGATGAGATGGAAAGCGCCTTGCGGCTGGCCCTGACTGCCTGCCGCCCGCCGGTGCGCACCGAGTGGGAGCAGATGGATACCCGCAAAGGCATGGCGGTGGCCATCCACGTGCCCCGCTCCACGGAGCTGCATTCCCTGGCCGATGGCCGCGTGCTCATCCGCAGCGGCGTGGAGAATCGTCCTCTGGGCGGCGAGACCATCCGCCAGCTCGCCGCCACCAAGTCCAGCGGCGACTACGAGAGCGAGACCATGCCCGGCGCTTCTGCTGACGATCTCGACGCCGAGGTGATCGCGGAATATGTCGCCAGGCGAGAAGAGCGGCAGCAGCGGCCCGTGCGGGAGCCCCAGGAGCGCCTCTTGCAGCAGATCGGCGCGCTGGACAGCAGAGGCCGCCCCACGGTGGTGGGCATGCTCCTCTTCGGCCGCGATCCCCAGAGCTTCCTGACGCAAAGCGGGCTGGTCTTCGTGCGCTTTGCCGGCACCGAGCCCCGCGGGCCGGAAGGGCTGCCCGGTTACGGACGGCGGGAGGAGATCGGCGGGCCGCTGGCGCGGGTGCTGGAACGGGCCTGGCAGGTGATCTGGGAGGAGATGCGCGTGGAGGCCGTGGTGCGGGGCCTGCAGCGGGAGGAGCGGACAGAGTACCCGCCCTTCGCCGTGCGCGAGGCGCTGGTCAACGCCGTCTGCCACCGCGACTACCGGCTGCGGGGGCGGCGCATCGAGGTGCGCATGTTCGACGACCGGATGGAGGTGAACAGCCCCGGCGGTCTGCCCGGCTACATCACCCTGGACAACATCGTGGAGGAGCACTTCAGCCGCAACCCGCGCCTGGTCAGCGGCCTCTTCCAGTGGGGCTACATCGAGGAGCTGGGGCTGGGCATTGACCGCATGATCGAGGACATGGTGCAGGCGGGCCATCCCACGCCCGTCTTCCGCGCCACCCCCTACTCGTTCACCGTCATCCTGCAGAACGTGCGCGAGCGCCGTGCCGTGCCTCGCTGGGAGATGCACATGAACGAGCGGCAGATGCGTGCCTTGCAGTACCTGCAGGAGCACGGTCGCATCACCAACCGCGACTACCGGGAGCTATGCCCCGACGTCTCTGCCGAGACCATTCGCCTGGACTTGAGCGATTTGGTGGACAAGGGCGTGTTGATGAAGATCGGGGACAAGAAAGGGACGTTCTACATCCTCAAGTGACCCGTGACCAGGTAGCGGTCATCAGGGTGCTGTCCCCACCTGATCCCTGACCACCAGTCACCGATCACTGTCTCATCCCATTTTATCCCAATTTATCCCAAGTTTATCCCAAATGGGGTTGGGAAATCACTCACAACCCGAGTGCCGGGTTTTTGATATTATGCCAATTCGTGCAGGAAAGGTGACTCATGCCAGAAATGGCATCAGCCTTCAAGGTTGCCTATCATAGGGAAAAACTCGAAGCCTACTTGCGGGGAGAGATGATCTTCCCGGCGACTCTCGAACTGGACATCACGAGCGCCTGCAACAGAAACTGCCCCTACTGTCCAAGCACCACGAGATTGGCATCCTACGACCTCACGATAGACTTCATCGAGCGGCTGTTTTCCCACCTTGAAGGACAAACCAAAGGACTCCTGCTCACAGGAGGCGAACCCACTATGGCTCCCACCTTTCCCGACGTGCTGCGCATGGCCCGAAAACGCGGCTTTGCGGACGTGGCCGTGGTCACCAATGGTACCCTCCTGACCGAAGAGCGCGTTGCAGCCGCTTTGCTGGCATATGCTTCGACCATCCGGGTATCCCTGTACGATTGGAGCTCCGAATCTTGCGAAGAGTTGTATCCTACCCTGAAAAGGATCGAGGCCCTGAGATCGCGAATCGATAGAGAAGGCAGTTCCCTGCAAATCGGAGTTAGCGCGTTGACTTCGAGAGAAAACGCCGACGGGTTGGGGGCTGTCACGCGTGAAGCAGCGTCGGCGGGGGCCCATTGGATCTACTTCCACCCCATGTGCATACGATGGGACGCCGGATCTCCCACGCGCGTCGACCAAACAGATGTGTTGGCGAAGATCGAAGAACGTCGGAATGGTCAACCAGACGGCTTCGAGGTATTCGCGTTTGACGAAAGATACGCGGACAGAGCAATCGAGTTCAACGGATACCACGCCGCCCATTTTCTTCTCGTCGTCGGCGCTGACGCGATGAACTATCTAGGAGCCGAAGTGAAGTACCAGCCGCAACATGCCATTGCGGACTTGGCAGGTCAGTGGTACGATGGCTTCCTGTGGCAGAAACAGAGGTTGAAACGCATCCAATCCGTCAACAGCAAAACGTATCCTGCAATCGACAGCCGACACAGAGGCATGCTGTACAATGACCTCATTGAAAAGCTAATGAAACGCAATCGAGATGACCTGGATGTCATGCTCACGATGTCCCCAAACGGATTCATGTTCCCACATATCCTATAGACACACACAACTGATCTCAGTGGACACTCGAGGGAGACGACATGTCCGAGAATCCCCCGACCGTTACCGTCATCATCCCAACCTACAACAGCAGTAGCACCCTGAACCTATCGCTGGAAACCGTCTTGAAGCAAGACCTCACCGACTTTGAAGTCTGGGTTGTTGGCGACGGCTGTACTGACGACAGCGAGGAGGTCGTGGCGTCCTTCGACGACGGCCGAGTGCGTTGGATGAACCTGCCTGTGAACTCGGGTACACCCAGCGAGCCCCGCAACGAGGGGCTGCGCCGCGCCCGGGGGCGATTCATCGCCTATCTCGGACATGACGATCTCTGGTTTCCCTGGCATCTTTCGGAACTGGTGGACTGCGCCGAAGAGAGCGACAGCGACTTTGTATTCTCGTTGGGGATGATGATGGGGCCAGAGGGCATCACAGGAGCATTTACCCTGCCACAGCAAGGCTGGCCCCGACAGAGCGGAATATCACCCAGTAATTGGCTGCACCAAAGGCGGCTGACCGAAGTTATCGGCTCTTGGTCGCCTGACCTAAGAACAGGAGACGACCGTGACTTCCTGCAGCGTGTCCTGGCTGCAAACGTGCGGCTCGGTTTTCGACAGCAGTTCAGCGTGCTGAAATTCCCAGCGACTTTGTGGCGGATGTACTCGCTGACGTCGAACTACCCCCAGTTGCCGTACGTAGAGGCCATGAGTCATGACGCCGAAGCACTTCGTATCGAATTGCTGACCGAGCTTGCGACAGCGATGGCACGGCAAGGATTGAGTTTCCACAAACCCGCAAGCCATCTCCCTGCTCCCTTACGTGCACTGATTCTGCGCGTTTTCGCCTTCTACGGTTACAGACGCTGGCCGTTAGACAAGTTCTCACATTGGCGCTACCGACAGAAATCTGGGCTGGCCGACAAGCAGCGCTAGTGTCGTTGATACTCCTCTGCGTTAGCCTTCGATCATGTTGAAACCGCCAGCGCGTCCGCCACTACCTGCTCCGGTGATCGAACCTCCCCCCTCGTTCCAACCAACTTCTCCACCATAGCCGCAAACGGCTCTAGCTCACCGCTGGTGTAGAAGACGTGCCGCCCCCTGCCCTGCTGGGGGTTGAGCAAGTCCTGTTGCACCAGCACACGCCGCACCTGCCGCGCCACCGCCGGCGCGGGATCAATCACCTCCACCCCCGGCCCCAC
>JACNHM010000522.1 GCA_014383605.1 Chloroflexota bacterium | reverse complement strand
CCTCGTACTGGAAGAGGGGCTCCAGGACCTGGCCGGTGACGCGGAAGCTCTCGCCGTCAGTGACCACCGCCGGATCGAGCTGCACCGAGTCACCACCGCGGCCGAAGATGAACACCTTCTGCGGCGGAGGCGCTGGGGTGACCTCTACCACCACCGTCTCCTTGACGATTACCGTCTCTTTAACGATTTTCTCTACAGCTACCTCCTTCACTACCTCGACGGTTTCGATCACCCTCTTCTCGACCACCACTTCCTTCGGCACCTCGATGACCTGTGGAGTGGGTTGCGGGCAGGCGGTGAGGATCAGCAGAGCGACGAGAAGTACGGACAGCACGCTGAAAATCTTATAGGCTTTCATGAAAAACTCTCCTCCTGAACTGTTCTAAGCTGTGTGCGCGGGCGCGCACGTGTCCGCTAGTTGCGGGGGACCCAGCCCCTTACTCCACGGACCCGTGTCCATGGAGCGACAGAAGCTTTTCCAGGCAGACACCTCCTTTCGCTCGAGTCACAACAACGCGGGGATGAAACCTGTGGTCATTATAAACGCAACCGGCTGCTTTGTCAAAAACCCGATGACCCTCCACCGGAAAGCGCGCATCCCATCCATTCGGAGTGAGCAGCGGGAAGATCAGCCCATTGTACCTCTCACCAGGGAGAGCTGGAAAAGGTTCACCGGCGACCGCATAGCGGTCAGGGGGCAGAGGTTTGCATTTGTGCTCCAGGTGCGTTACAATGAGTCTATGGGCAAGACAACTGGTGCTGCCTCTGTGATCCTGGCCGTCGTCCTCCTGGTCTACCTGGGCATAGGCGTTCTCTACGCCGTCTACACCCCTGCCTGGCAGGTGCCGGATGAGCCAGCGCATTACAACTACGTGCGCCATCTCGCCGAAACGGGGCGCTTCCCCGTCCTGCAGATGGGTGATTATCCCCACGAGTACCTGGAGGAGATCAAGGCCCGTCGCTTCCCGCCGGATCTTCCCATTGACCCCATCCGCTATGAATCCCACCAGCCGCCGCTCTACTACCTGCTGGCCGTGCCGGTGTACTGGCTGAGCGGGGGGCAGCCGCTGGCGCTGCGGCTGCTCTCGGTGGCCTTGGGCGCTGTGCTGCTGCTGGTCGCCTACCGGTTGGTGCGGACGATCTTCCCCGCGCAGCCCGCCCTGGCGCTGGGCACGGCGGCCTTCGTCGCCTTCGTACCCATGCACGTGGCCATGACGGCGGGAGTGGAGAACGACACGTTGGCGGAACTGCTGCTGGCGGTGGTGGCATTGCTCGCCGTGCAGCATGTTGCAGAAGGAGCCGAGGCGCAGGGGAGCAGGGGAGCAGGGGGGCAAGGGAGCAAGGGAGCAGGGGAGCAGAGGAGCAAGGGAGACTTGGTGCTGATGGGCATCGTGCTGGGACTGGTGCTGGTGACCAAGACCACGGCCTACGCTGCCGTGCCCGTAGCCCTTGTCGCCGCCGTCTGGCGTTGGCACCTCACGCACCACGCACCACGCACCACGCATCACGTTTTACGTTTCACGTTTCACGTTTCACGCATCACGCCCTACCGTTCGCTTGGCCGGCAACTGCTAGCGCTTCTCTTGCCTGCTCTGCTCATCGCCCTGCCCTGGTACGCGCGCAACGTCGCCGTCTACGGCTGGCCGGACCTGCTGGGCCTGCGCTGGCACGATACCGTCGTCGTGGGCCAGCCGCGCACCGCCGAATGGATCGTCAACTACGGCTGGGGAGACTTCCTGCGCCGCTTCGCCGACTTCTCCTTCAAGAGCTTCTGGGGGGTGTTCGGCTGGATGGGCGTGTTCGTGGACAACCGCATCTATCTGGCGTTGGGATTGTTGACCGGGCTGGTGGCGGTGGGGAGTGTGGTGCTGGTGGTCAGACGGTGGGTGAGGGGAGCAAGGGAGCAGAGGAGCAAAGGCGCAGAGGAGCAAGGGAGCAGAGGAGCAGAGGAGCAGAGGAGCGAGGGAGCACCTCCGCATCCCAGCCCCTCCGCACCTCTGCACAAGCGGCGGTCGCTGGTGCTGCTGGCAGTGTGGCTCGGCTGGACGGTGTTGCAGTACCTGGTGTACAATGTCACTTTCGTGCAGCACCAGGGGCGCTACCTCTTTCCGGCGCTGATTCCCCTCGGCCTGGGCTTTTCCCTGGGCTGGCGGGAGGTGTTGCGGCCACCGGTGAGCCGCGCCCTGGCCGCGCTGCTGGCGCTCCTCGCCCTGCTGCTGGCGGTTGTTGGCCTGGTGACGGGCGACTGGCCCACGTGGCCCCTGCTGCTTTCCGCCCTGGCTGCTGGGGGACTGTTCATCCGCCCCTGGCTGCCGCGCCAGCTTGACGGGTTGCTCTTCGCCTTGCCCTTCCTCGGCCTGGTCATCCTCGACCTCATCAGCCTCTTCGTTTTCATCGTACCGGCACTGAGTGCCTGGTAGGTTGGTGGGCTGGTAAATTGGTACATTGGTGGGCTGGTAGATTGGTACATTGGCACATTGGTTGGTATGCCGGCACTAGTTTGCCAAGTTGCCAAAGCACCGTGAGGTAATGTGAAACGAACGATCCTTGTGCTACTCGCCGTCGCCCTGTTAGCCGCCGCGGGCTACGCTGCCTGGTGGGTTTGGCAGGCGCGCCCCGACCTGGTGCAGCCGATTCTGGCCCGCTTGAATCCATCCACATCCACAGCACAGGCCGGGGGGCTGCTCGCTTCCGGCACCATCGAAGCGGACAAGGTGTCGGTGACCACGGAGAGCGGCGGGCGCATCGTGCAACTGCTGGCGGACGAGGGCGACGCCGTGCGGGCCGGACAGGCGGTGCTGCGGCTCGACGCGGCGCTGCTGGACGCACAGATCGCCCAGGCGGAGGCGGCCGTGGCGGTGGTCGAGGCCCAGCTCGCGCTGGCCCAGGCTCCGGCCCGTCCTGAGGAACTGCGGCGGGCGCAGGCGGCGGTGGCCCAGGCGGAGGCTGCCCGCGAGGCCGCTCGCCAGGCCTGGCTTGATGCCCAGACGCTGCGCGACAATCCCCAGGACCTGGACGTGCAGATCGTCGCCGCCGGCAGCGACGTGCAAGTGGCTGAACACCAACTTGTGGCGGCCCGAGCGGAGGCGCAAGCGGCCGATCTGGAGCTGGAATTCTGGGGCCGCACCGTGCAACTGCTGAGCGAGGGCGTGGACGTGCCCGTGCCGGGCGGCGGCACCACCACCGTGCACGTGGACGTGGGCGGCGACAAGATCAAGGCCGCCAACCTGCAATGGAACCTGACCAGCCAGCGCACCTGGCAGGCGCACGAGGCGGAACAGGAGGCCGAAGAGGCCCTCCGCGGTGCCCGGCAGGCGTTGAGCCACTTGCTGGCGCAGCGGGATGATCCTCAGCAATGGCAGGCGCAGGTGGACGCGGCCGAGGCGCAGTTCCGCAGCGCGGAGGCGGCGGTGCCGGCTGCTCAGGCGGCGCTGCTGGCGGTGCAGGAGGGGGCCAGTCAGGAGCAGATTGCCCAGGCCGAGGCAGGGTTGGTGCAGGCGCAGGCGGCGCTGCAGGCGCTGCTCGTCCGGCAGAACAAGCTGCTGCTGCGTGCCCCGCGGGCAGGGCTGGTGGTCGCCTGTCCCCTTCATCCGGGGGAACTGGCGCGGCCCGGCAGCACGCTGCTGGAGATCGCCGACCTGGACAAGGTGACGCTGACCGTCTACGTGCCCGAGAACCGGCTGGGGGAGGTGCGGGTGGGCCAGGATGTGCAGGTGAGCGTCGATTCCTTCCCCGGCCGCGTCTTCGGCGGGCGGGTGACGCGCATCGCCGACAAGGCGGAGTTCACCCCCCGCAACGTGGCTACGCAGCAGGAGCGGGTGCAGATCGTCTTCGGCGTGGAGATCACGCTGGCCAATCCTGACCACGCGTTGAAGCCGGGGATGCCCGCGGACGCGGACTTCTCGCAGCCGGAGGCGGGTCCATGAAGCGGGCGGTCGCCGTTCTCGTTCTTCTGCTGCTGGCTGCGATGGTCGCCGCGGGCGGGTACCTGTGGAGCTCCCCGACGCAGGCCCGCGCCCTGTACACCGGCTGGGGCCTGCCCGAAGCGTGGGTGAATCGGGCCGCAAGCTGGCTGGGCGTGGCCGAAACGGACACCGGCCCCGCCCCCATCGTCGCCGCGGGCACCATCGAGGCTGATGAGGTGACCGTTGCCGCCGAGCTGAGCGGCCGCGTCACGGCGCTGTTCGCTTCGGAGGGAGACGTGGTGCCGGCAGGCGCGCGGCTTGTGCAACTGGACGAGACGGACGTGCTGGCCGACCTGGCCCAGGCGCAGGCGGCAGTGGAGGTGGCCCGCGCCAACCTGGCCCAGGCCAGGGCTGGTCCTCGCGCGGCGAAACTGCAGGCGGCGGAAGCGGCCGTGGCCCAGGCCGAAGCGCAGTTGGAAGGAGCCCGCACTGCCCTGCGCAACGCCGAGGCCAGGCGTGACGATCCGCAGGAACTGGCGGCGGAGATTGACGCCGCCCGCAGCCAGGTGCAACTGCTGGCCCGCCAGGTCGAGCAGGCGCGGGCGGCGGTGAGAATGGCCGAGATCGTGCGCGACAGCGGCAACCCCGTCGGTTCCGACCGGGAAAAGACGGAGCACGCCGCCTACGAAAAGCAACTGGAGGCCGCCCAGGGGCGGCTTGCCGCGGCGCAGGCGGCTTATGCGGGTGCTCAGCAGGTCCTGGCCGCTCTGGAGGCCATTCGAGAGGAGCCGCTGGCGCTGGAGGCCCAGGTGCACGCCGCCGAGTCTCAGGTCACGCTGGCCGAGGCGGCGCTGGAGCTGGCGCAAGCGGAGCTGGCCCTGCTGCAGGCCGGCCCTCGTGCGGAGGCGGTGGCCGTGGCCGAGGCGCAGGTGCGCCAGGCGCAGGCGGCGCTGCAACTGCTGAAGGTGCAGCGGGACAAGCTGGCGCTGCGCAGCCCCCTGGCCGGGCTGGTCACCAGTCAGGTGATCGAGGCCGGCGAGACGGCCTTGCCTGGCATGCCGCTGCTGACCATCGCCGATCTCAGCCAGGTGGAGTTGGTCGTCTACGTGCCCACGGATCGCATTGGTCGGGTGCGTTTGGGACAGGAGGCGGCGGTGACGGTCGCCTCGTTCCCCGGCCGTGTCTTCGTCGGTCAGGTCAGCTACATCGCGCCGCAGGCGGAGTTCACCCCCCGCAGCGTGCAGACGCAGGAAGAGCGGGTGAACACGGTCTTTGCCGTGCGCATCACGCTGCCCAATCCTGACCTGGCGCTGAAGCCCGGCATGCCCGCCGACGCGGAGCTTAGGGAGAGGGGGTGACGGGGAGCAAGGGAGCAGAGGAGCAGGGGAGCAAGGGAGCACCTCCGCACCCCAGCTCCTCCGCACCTCTGCACAGGCGGCGGTCGCCTTGTCACCCTATCCAGATTCCATTCCAGGCAAGGAGGTCTTCCCCCATGTCAAGGATTTCCGAGGAGTTAGTCACCATCTACGTCTCCATGGGCTTGTTGGGGGCGGAGGTGATCAAGAGCAAGCTGGAGACGGCGGGCATCCCCGCGCTGCTGAGCTACGAATCGGCCGGGCCGGTCATCGGCAT
>JACNHM010000543.1:2339-5542 GCA_014383605.1 Chloroflexota bacterium | reverse complement strand
CTGCTCCCTGGCTCAGAAGGTCACATACTCGCCCCGGACGATCTCCTGCCACTCCACGCCCAGAAGCGCCAGCAGCTCGCTGATCAACCCCGCCTTCTTCAGCGCATCGGCCTGTGACCAGGTGCGGCTCTTGATCTCCAGAAACGTGCCCGTCGCCGGCCGGCTCAGCTTGTCCAGATTGACGGCGAACTCCTCCCCCTGGTACAGGATGCGGTAGCGCGTGCGCCACTTGACGATCTCCTTGATGCCATCCGGCTGGAAGAACTCCCGATAGAAGCGCAGCGAGTGCGCCGCCGGCGAGGTGAAGCGCGAGCGAGAGAGGATGACCGAGTTCTCGTACTCCCGCTCCCTGGTCGGCCCCAGCAGCGTCAGATCGTATTCGGGCGCCACGTCCAGTGCCGGGCCCAGCCGCCCCATCTCGTCGGACCGTTCCAGCAGCACGTTGTCCTCTCGATAACGCACGCAGCCCTTTTGCGGGTCGTCGAAGAGGAAGTAAGTGTCGAACTGCTGGCGGGCGCTGCGCTTGAGCAATTCGGCGTCCAGTTCGCCCAGCCGCTGCTCCACCGCCGGCAGGTCGGCGATGGGCACCTTCACCTGGATCTCGTAGGTTTCTTCCCGTTGCAGACCGCCCAGCGCCACCAGCTTGTCCAGCAGGCTCTGCTCGCGGTGGTAAACGAAATCGTTGATGCGCTCGGCGATGCGCTGCGCCGCAGCCAGCACCGCCGCCTCGTCCACGGTGAGCAACTCCCGCTCCCGCATCAGCAAGCGGCCGTTGACCAGCACGTGGCACACGTCGCTGGCCTTGGCGGCGTAGACCATCTGCGAGTAGACGCTGTTCGGCCCCAAAGCGAAGCGCGGCGTCAGGTGCGGCCCCTGCAGATCCACCACGGCGATGTCCGCCCGTTTACCCGGCTCCAGCGAGCCGATGAGCCGATCCAGCTTCAGCGCCCGCGCCCCCTCGATGGTGGCCATGGCGAAGGCTTCTCGCGCCGGCAGGGCCGTGGGATTGTAGGAGACGCCCTTGGGCAGCAGCGCCGCCAGCCGCATCTCCTCGAACATGTCCTGGTCGTTGTTGCTGCCCGGCCCGTCGGTGCCGATGCCCACGGCCACCCCCGCCTGGCGCAGCCGCAGCACGGGGGCCACGCCCGAAGCCAGCTTCAGGTTGCTGGTGGGATTGTGCGACACGCCCACCCGCTTGCGGGCCAGCAAGCGCATCTCCGGCTCGGTGATGTGCACGCAGTGGGCGGCGATCACGCGGGCCTCCAGCAGCCCCAGCCCGTGGACATACTCCACCGGCGTCTGGCCGTGCAGCCGCCGGCTCTCCTCCACCTCTTCGACGGTTTCGGAGAAATGGGTGACCAGCGGCACGTCGTACTGCCGCGCCAGCGCCGCCGACTGCTGCAGCATCTCCACCGTGCTGGTGTAGACGGCGTGCGGCGCTACTGCCGGCACGATCAGCTCGTGCCCCCGCCAGCGCTCGATGAAGTCCCGGCAATAGGCCAGGCTCTCGTCGTAGCTGGCAGCGTCGGGCGTGGGAAACTTGAGGATGGTCTCGCCCAGGATGGCCCGCAATCCGACCTCCGCCGTAGCCTGCGCCACCTCATCCTCGAAGTAGTACATGTCGCAGAAGCAGGTCGTGCCGCTGCGGATCATCTCCGCGCAGGACAGCAACGTGCCCACGCGGCAGAACTCCGGCCCCACGAACTCCCGCTCCACGGGCATCATGTAGCCCAACAGCCACACGTCCAGCCGCAGGTCGTCGGCCATGCCCCGCAGCAAGCTCATGGGCACGTGGGTATGGGCGTTGATGAGGCCGGGGATCACCGCCTGCCCCGTGCAGTCCAGCACCTCATCGGCCTCGTACGCCGCGGCGATCTCATCGGCCGACCCCACGGCCACGATCTCCCGCCCCCGCACGGCCACCGCCCCCTCGGACCAGACATCGAAAGCGGGGTTCATTGTGACCACCACGCCATTGCGAAGAATTATGTCTACCTTAGCCATCCCTATCCCCCTTGTTTGGTGCATCTTGGATCTTACATCCTGCTCCCCTGCTCCCTTGCTCCTCTGCTCCCCTGCCCCCCTGCTCCCCTGCTCCCTTGCTACCCCACCGCCCATGCCGCCACCAGCATCCCCGCCCACCACCACACCTGTGCTCGCCGCTGGTAATCGCAGGCATCCAGTAGTCGGCCAGATAACGCACCACTTCCCCTCCCTCCCAGGGAGGGGTCAGGGGAGGGTGAGATTTCCGAAGAGTTCCCCTCCCTCTGAGGGAGGGGCCAGGGGAGGGTGGAATTCGCTTCGGAGTCGTGAATCCCACCCTCTCCCAGCCTCCCCCTGCGAGGGGGAGGAGTTCCTTCTTCCACCCACGCCTGCCAGGCCAGCGGCGCCAGCAGCGTGATACCCAACGCCCCCGCCGCCAGCGGCTGCCGCGCGGCGATCAAGCAGGCCAGGGGAATGAATTGCGCCAGGTTCACCAGCCACAGCCCGCGGCGGCCACGCAGCGCCAGCGAGCCGGCGTGCAGCAGCACGTAGCCTGCAGCCATCAGCATGGGCAGCACCGGCCACGTCAACCCGGCGACGAGCAGGTGCCCCAGCAGCCAGGCCAGGCCGATCTCGAAGAGTGCCTGAATGAGCGCTCCCGCCCAGCGACTGGAAAGAAGCACACGGGCCAGGCTCGCCAGCAGCAGCGCCGCCGCGGTCAGCGCCAAAGCGGCCGGTCCCAGCAGCGCTGCCAGACCGAAGGCAAACAGCGTGGCCATCAGCAGAGCCCGCCAGGTCGCCGCCGGCTGCGCTTCCTCCATGTGACCGGCATCGCCGGCCAGCCAGCGCCACAGCCGCGCCGCCGGCGACTCGGGCGCGGCGTAAGGCAGCGGCGGCGCAAACACAGCAGATGGCGTCTGATCTTCCGGTACCGCGCCCCCCCGCCCCGCCAGCAGCGTCCAGAGCTGCCCCCACAGCCCGTCGGCCAACACGATGGCCAGCAGAAGCTGGAGGCCATCTTCCCGCTGCCAGCGCAGCCCACCCGAAGCCAGCGCCCCCGCCAGCACAGCCCACGCCGGGGCCAGCCGGAACGGCTGCCGCGCCAGCCATACCCGCAGCCCCAGCACCGCATGACTGCCTTGGTCCTGTCCTCTTCCCTCCACTGCCGAGTCGACCTCCTGAGTGTTCTGCACTGGCAAACATTATACCACACACGCGCC
>JACNHM010000543.1:0-1972 GCA_014383605.1 Chloroflexota bacterium | reverse complement strand
ACGGCGTGCTTCACAACATCATGCAGTACGGCTACGCCGGCCGCGTCTACCCCATCAACCCCAAGGCCGACGAAGTCCTGGGCCTGCCGGCCTACCCCAGCGTGCTCGACGTGCCCGATCCCATAGACCTGGCCGTGATCGTCGTTCCCGCCAAGGTCGTCGCCGCCGTGCTGGAGGAATGCGGCCAGAAAGGCGTCCGCGGCGCGGTGATCATCACCGCCGGCTTCCGCGAGGTGGGCCGCGAAGGCAAGCAGCGGGAGAACGAGCTGCTGGAGATCGCCCGCCGCTACGGGATGCGGCTGATCGGTCCCAACGTCCTGGGCATCATTGACACCATCAGCCACCTCAACGCCTCCTTTGCCGTTGGCATGCCCCGCCAGGGCACCATCGCCTTCATGTCCCAGTCGGGCGCGCTGTGCACCTCCGTGCTGGACATGGCCCTGGCCGAAGGCGTGGGCTTCTCCCACTTCGTCAGCCTGGGCAACAAGGCCGACACCAACGAGATTGATTTTTTGGAAGCCTGGCGCGACGACCCCCACACCCGCGTCATCGCGGCCTACCTGGAGGGCATCGTGGACGGCGCTCGCTTCATGGAGGTGGCCCGCCAGGTGACCACGCAGAAGCCCATCGTGGCCATCAAGTCGGGCACCACCAGCGCCGGCTCGCGGGCCGTCTCCTCGCACACCGGCACTCTGGCCGGCTCTGAGCGGGCCTACGACGCCGCCTTCAACCAGGTGGGCATCATCCGCGCCCGCTCGGTGGAGGACCTCTTCGATTACGCCGTGGCCTTCGCCCGCCAGCCGGTGCCGGCCAACGACCGCATCGCCGTGATCACCAACGCCGGCGGCCCGGGCATCATGGCCGCCGACGCCATCGAGCGAGCGGGCTTGCAGCTCGCCTCGCTGAAGCCGGAGACGCAGCGCTTGCTGAAGGAGAAGCTGCCCGCCGCCGCCAGCGCCGCCAACCCCATTGACGTCCTGGGCGACGCCCTGGCCGACCGCTACGAGCTGGCCATTCACGCCGCACTGCGCGATCCCAACACCGGCGGCGTCATCGTCATCCTCACGCCGCAGGTGATGACCCAGATCGAGGAGACCGCCCGCGCCGTGGGCGAAGCCGCCCGCCAGCACGACAAGCCGGTCATGGCCTGCTTCATGGGCCAGGCCACGGTCGGCCCCGGCGTGGACATCCTCAACGAGATGAAGGTGCCCAACTACCGCGTGCCCGAGCGGGCCGTCGCCGCGCTGGCGGCCATGAGCCGCTACCGCCAGTGGCGGGAGCAGCCGCCGCTGCAGGTCACCCGCTTCGACGTGGATAATGGGAAAGTGCGGGAGGTTCTCGACCGCGTGCGCCAGGAGGGCCGCGTGACCATCGGCGACGCCGAGGCGCGGGAGATCATGCAGGCCTACGGCCTGCCCATGCCCCAGTCGGTGCTGGCCTCCACGGCCGAGGAGGCCGTGGCCGCCGCCGAGCGCATCGGCTACCCCGTGGTGATGAAGATCGCCTCGCCGGACATCCTGCACAAAACGGACATCGGCGGCGTCAAGCTGAACCTGAACACCCCCGGAGACGTGCGTGACGCTTTCGATCTGCTCGTCTTCCGCGCCACCCGCTACATGCCCGACGCCGAGATCTGGGGCTGCCTGGTGCAGCAGCAGGTACGGGGCGGCAAGGAGGTCATCCTGGGCATGAGCTGCGACCCGCAGTTCGGCCCCCTGCTCCTCTTCGGCCTGGGCGGCATCTACGTGGAAGCGCTGAAAGACGTGACCTTCCGCGTGGCCCCCATTGACGAGCGGGAAGCGCGGGAGATGATGGGCGAAATCCGCGCCCACAGCCTGCTGCGCGGCGTGCGCGGCGAACCACCATCGGATCTGGAAGCCATCGTGGACACGCTGCTGCGCATGTCGCAGTTGGTCACCGACTTCCCCGAGATCGCCGAGATGGACATCAATCCCCTGATCGTCTTCGAGCA
>JACNHM010000307.1 GCA_014383605.1 Chloroflexota bacterium | reverse complement strand
AGATGCACAAACCAGTAGTACTGCAACGCTTCCCAGAGATCGCGGGGGGCGTGGGACGGCACGTGCGAACAGACCTCGGCGATGCGCTCCAGTTCCTGCTTTCTTTGGGGGTCTGTCTCTTGCTGTGCCAGCTCTTGCGCCTTTTCCGCGTGGCGTTCCGCGAAACAGATCAGAGCGTCAGCGCAGATGTCCATGGCCTTGAGTTGCTCTTGCTTGCTGTAGGCTTCCGGATCGTTGAGGTAATCCAGGCTATCCAGGCTTCGCTGGATGTCGGCTTTGAAATCCAGAAATCCTTGGTGATAGATCTTGTCGTCCAGAACCGTGTGGCCGGGCGACCTCTGCTCCATGAACTCGGTGAAGATACCGGCCTCGTATGCGGCTTTCCATTCTTCCGTCATTTCCTGGAAGATGAGATCGCGCATGGATTTGCCCTGCCAGAAAGGGATAATGGTGTCCTGGTAAACTCGCCGGGCTGGTTCGCTGACGGCGAAGGAGATCTTTTCCCGCGAGTTGAGGATGTCAAGATCCTCCAGGCTATGGCAGCACAGTTCGGGGTAGGTCGGCGTGGCTTTGGGAGCGGGGCCTTTTTCGCCCACGATGAACTCGCCCTCGTTGATGCAGATGGTCTTGTGTTCCATCAAATACTGAAAGGCCAGGGCGCGGCGCATGGGCGCGGACATCAGCCCATGCCCGGCGTTCTGCCGGTAGAACTCAGTCATCAGCTCTGCCCGCTCGGTCGAAATGGCGGGCCTGGCGTCCAGGCTTTGTTGCCTCAGGCGGGCGACTCGTTCAGTCATCGTCATGGCTCAACCTCCTATTTTCACTTGCAGGCCAAACTCGCTCAGGATCTCTGCGATCTCAGCCATCCTCCGATCCGAAGGGGGGCGGATTCCCTGCAAGCCACAAACTTTGTGCAGCAGCCTGTATTTGTCAACGGCTGTGGGGTGATAGGGCAAGAGGCTCATCTGGTTCACGTTGGGCAGAGTGGCCGCGAAGGCCCCTAGTTGGCGAAGGCTCTCGTCATCGTCGTTGATCTCTGGGATGATGGGCACGCGGAGGACGATGTTCTCTCCCGGTTCCGCCAGCGCCCGCAGGTTACTCAAGATCAACTCGTTGGACACGGCGGTGAACTTCTGGTGCCTGGCGTCATTCATTAGCTTGAGATCGTACAGAAACAGATCCACGTATTCTCGGACACTGTCCACAGTCTCCCAAGTCGCAAAACCGCACGTGTCCACCGCAGTGTGGATTTCCTTTTCCTGGCAGGCCCGCAGGAGATCGAGCAGGAAGTCTCTCTGCCACAGGGGTTCTCCGCCAGAGAAAGTCACCCCGCCAGCGGACTCATCGTAAAAGGCGATGTCTCGTTCGATCTCTGCCATCACCTGGGCCGCCGTCATTTCTTGGCCTATCATCTCGCGCGCTTCGGCGTAACATGCTTCGACACAGACTCCGCAGAGCGTGCACTTTTCCATGTCGGTGGAGATCACATCGCCGTCCCAGGAGATCGCGCTCTGCTTGCAGACGGCCTGGCAAGCACGGCATCGGATGCAGCGATTCTCTCGGAACATCATCTCCGGCTCTATCGCCTGGCTCTCAGGATTGTGGCACCACCAGCAGCTCAGGGGACATCCCTTGAAGAAAACCGTGGTGCGAATGCCTGGCCCGTCGTGGATGGAGAACCTCTTTATATCAAAAACCATGCCCGTAGTCAAAATCGCTGCCTCGAAAACTGCAGGCCAAAGATACCGGCCAACACCAGCCCCACTCCTACCAGTTACAGTCGCAAATCAGTGTATCACTTTTCCCCCACTTGTCAAACTGTCGTGTTTGTGGTATATTTGACTTCACGGTTGGTTACATCGGCGTCGTCAGCTTTGGCTTTGGTGTCATCCTATGCTTGAAGGCCATTGGACTGTGGGGAAGATGAAATCCACTTGTGGCAAAGGAGAATAGGGGAGTATGGGCAGGGTATATATCCCCACCGATGAAACGTTTCCTCGCGCAGCCGATGTGGTGGTCGTCGGCGGCGGCATTGTCGGCGTGGCTACGGCCTTCTGGCTTTCGCGGGCCGGGCTGGACACGGTGCTGGTGGAAATGCGCGATGGACTGTCCACGCTGACCACGGCAGCCTCAGCCGAGTGCTTCCGCGCCCAGTTCGCCGAGCCGGCCATGATGGCTCTGGCCAAGCCCAGCATCGAGATCTTCGAGAACTTCGCCGAGGTGGTCGGTCTTCCTGACTATGACATCTCCCTCCGTCAGGAAGGCTACTTGTTCATGACCGATGATCCGCAGATGATAGACCAGTTGAAAGCGGCCGTGGAGAAGCACCGCAGCCTGGGGGTGACCGACTCTGAATTCCTCACCGGCGACGAGGTGCGGGACCGGTTCCCTTACGTCTCGCCCGATGTGGTAGCGGCCACCTTCCGCCAACGCGACGGCTGGTTGGCTTGCCACGAGATGACTTACGGCTTCGCCAAGGGGAGCGACGCGAACTTCCTGATACGTACCAAGGTCACCGATGTCTTACTGGATGGACAGGGTGTCTGCGGGGTGGAGACCAGCAGGGGCGCCATCTCCACCCGTGTTGCAGTGAATACGGCCGGCCCCTTCGCGGCGGTGATTGGCAAGATGGCTGGGCTAGAGATACCCATTGAGACGGTCCGCCGTCAGAAGGTGATCATCGGCCCGCTTGATTGCGTCCCCCCGGATGCATGCATGACCATTGACCTGGTCAACGACGCTTACTGGCGGCCTGAGGTACAGGGAGGGCTGCTTGGTTGGGTTGATCCCGCCGAGCTGGGCAGCGACCCAATGGAGAACGTGCCGACCGACTATTTCTTCCCGGCCATCGTGCTGGAGAAGGTGGCGCGGCTGACCCCCTTCTGGGAAGAAGTAGGCGAGGGGCTGAAGGACTCAGACGTCCACATCAGCGCAGGTCAGTATTGCTACACCCCCGACGACCAGCCGCTCATCGGCCCGGTGCCCGATGTACCTGGCTTCTATTTGAACTGTGGCTACTGGGCCGGGGTGATGCTCTCCCCCGCTGGGGGTAAACGGCTGGCCGACCTGGTCGCCGGGGCGATGGATCCCCAGGACAACCCCTTGCGCCCCACCCGCTTCGAAGAGGGGATCGTCGTCGAAAGCGACAGCTTTCTGCGAGGGCGCCATTAGGTCTCAGCAGATCACAAAAGCTTGCAACAGGAGTAATGACGTCCTTGGCAGCGCTGCGACGGCGAATGGGGCATGGTCGTGTCCGAAACCCAAGGGAGAGAGGAGACCACGATGGTTTACCGTGATTTGAATTTCAAACCGAGACTGGCGGTGCTCAGCGGGGAGCAGATCGAGCAGATTCACTTGGCGACGTTGGAACTCCTGGAGCGCACCGGCGTTCAGCTCACGCACCCACGGGCGGTGGAGATTCTGCACGGTGCCGGCGCGCGCGTGGATGGAAACCGAGTCCACATTCCCGCCTGGATGGTCGAGGACGCCATCCACACCGCGCCCTCCCGTGTGGTGTTGGGCCGGCGGGACGGCCAGCGCTCGGTGTTCCTGGAAGGCGACAAGGTCTGGTTCGGCCCGAGCCTGGATTGCGTGGACTACCTGGATCCCTTCACCGAGGAACGCCGACGGTTCGCCAGCGACGATTGCCGCATCACCTCCACTGTGGCCGATGCCCTGCCCAACTATACCTGGGTGATGACCATCGGCATGGCCGACGACGTGTCACCCGACGTCGCTGACCGGGTGATCGCCAAGCAGGTGTTCACCTATTGTGAGAAGCCGTTGGTCTTTTGCTGCAAGGATGCCAACAGTGTGCGCGACATCTACGAGATGGCTCTGCTCATTGCCGGGAGCGAGGAGCGTTTCCGGCAGGCGCCGACCATCGTCCACTACTCCGAACCCATCTCGCCGCTGCTGTACTACGATCCGGCTGTGGAAAAGATCATCTTCTCCGCCGAAAAGGGCATCCCGCTCATTAATTATCCGGCGCCCCAGGCGGGCAGCACGGCCCCGGCGACCTTTGCCGGCCTGATCGTGCAGGGCAGCGCGGAATCGCTCAGCGGCCTGGTGCTGGCCCAGCTCGTCCGTCCGGGGGCGCCCTTCATCTATGGGGCCTTTGCCACCGTGATGGACATGAGGACGACCGTCTTTTCCTACGGCGCGCCGGAGATGAGCCTGATGGTCGCCGCCCTGGCCCAGATGGCCCAGCACTACCGCTTGCCCTTCTTCGGCACCGCTGGCTGCTCCGACGCCAGGTTCCCCGATCCACAGGCCGCCGCCGAAGCCGCTTTCTCCTGCCTCAGCTCGGCCCTTAGCGGCGCCAACCTGGTTCACGACTCCGGCTGGCTCGATCACGGTTCCGTCGCCTCGCCAGCCTACATGGTGCTGGTCCACGAAGTGCTTAACATGGTGAACCAGTACATGCGCGGCGTGCCGGTCAACGACGAGACCCTGGCCCTGGACCTGATTGACCGGGTGGGGCCCGGCGCTCACTTTCTGCAAGAGAGCCACACACTGAAGCATTTCCGGAAGGTGTGGTACTCCGATCTGTTTGACCGCTCCATCAACGACCAATGGCTGGCCAGTGGCGCGAAGCGCTTCGAAGAGCGACTGCGTGAGCAAACCCGGAAGGCGATGGAGCACCAGCCAGCGCCGCTGCCCGAAGAGGTGGTCAAAGAGCTGGAGCGGATGGAGAAGCATTGGGAATAAGGGGAGTTAAAGATACGACCCAGGCAAGAGGGCCGTGGGTAGGCACGATCTGTGTTCTGTTGTCGTCCTCCCTCTTCGCAACCACTGGCACGATTACCAAGCATTTGGTCCAGGGTTATGGCCTGCAGCCGCTGACAGTTGCTGCGGTGCGGATCACGCTGGCAGCGTTGATGCTGTTTGGCCTTCTGGCGGTGCTGGACCGGAAACTGTTGCGCATCCAAGCCCGAGACATACCCCTTTTCTTGCTGTTTGGCCTGATCCCTGTGGCAGGGTTCCAGGCTTGCTGGGCGTATGCCGTGTCGCTGATTGACGTTGGGGTGGCGACGGTGCTCAACTACACGTCACCGGCCTGGGCAGTGATCTTCGCCTGGCCTCTCCTGGGCGAGCGGCTCAACCGCCGAAAGGGGGTGGCCCTCTTACTGACGGCCGCGGGAGTGGCGCTGATCGTGCGCATTTTCGACGCCCAATTTCTGTCTCTGAACATGGTGGGACTGCTGTGAGGGATGGGCAGCGGCGTGACCTATGGGCTGTACGGCATCTTCGGCCGACGGGCGCTGGAGCGCTATAGTTTTTGGACCGTCATCACTTACGCATTCGCCGCCGGTGCACTGTTCCTACTGGCCACGCAATCGCTGGGCAACATCGGGTCTGCGTTCGCTCAGCCCGGAACAGCGTTGTGGCTGGTAGTATTGGCGCTGTTGCCTTCGGTAGTGGGCTATGCGCTCTACACCTTTGGCTTGCGTTTCCTGGAAGCAACGGTGGCGGCCATTTTGGCCACCATCGAGCCGGTGATGGCCACGCTGTGGGCCGCTCTCTTCCTGGGCGAATCGCTGACTTGGCCGCAGATCGTTGGGGGTGGGTTGGTGA
>JACNHM010000386.1 GCA_014383605.1 Chloroflexota bacterium | reverse complement strand
CCGGCCAGGTCCTCAGTGACTTCGTCCTCATCGAGTGCATCTGGGAAGCTGAGGGCTCTGAGGACGCCGGCCACATCGCCAATGTGTCCTTCCAGGGTGAGGACTGGCCTCTGATCATCTTTGACTCAGAGCTGGGCCTGCGGGGGGAGTTGCTGCGCGGCGGGCACCGCCATGCCGTGCTGGTATATAGACCTCGGGACGGCTTCACCGTTCCCTTCGACATCAAGGCGCGCTCCTTCGGTGGCGCTGCCCGCACCCTGGGGTTGCGCGACCTGCTGGCTGCCCGCACCGGCCTGGACTGGCCCCCGGAGGTAGACTACGAAGACTGGCGTCCCAGCGTGGCGCGCCACCTGGAGGCCTTGGTGGCCCAGGTGCAGGATGAAAAGAAGCTCTTCTTCGGCCAGATCACTCACGAGCAACTGGAGGCACTTCTGGTCAAGGCGGCCTTCGGGATCACCGTAGCAGGGCAGGAGGCAGCCGGCCTTCTGGCCCAACTCGCCCAGGCCGGGCCAACTTCGCCGCCGGATGAGCTGGAAATCAGCCTGCTGCGCAAGCAACTGGCCGAGGAAGGGGTCAAGCACACCGGGATCGTGGTCTGGGCAGCCGAGGAACCTGGCCGAGCGCAGGCTTTGCTGGTCACGGGCGCTGTCATGCGCGCCACTCGTCAGGCCGGCATCCCGCCGGGGTGGGGCAACCTGGCGAGTCTACGCAACCGCCTCATCGCCGACACCCGGGATGTGACCCAGGCGGAGGCAGATGCTGTCTCCCAGGTGACCGACCTGGCCATAGAAACACTGCGCCGCCTGGGGCGGACAGGACGGCGGTTGGCTCGCGAAGCGGAGCGGCAGGAGGCAGTGCGGGGGTTGCCCCCTGCCTACAACGATGTGCTCCCTGGTGCACTCCTCCGGGAGATGGACAGGCTGGCCGAACGCATGGCCGGGGGCGACGTCGCTGCGGCTTCGGAGGTCGGCAAACTGGAAGGCCATCTCTTCGCCGTGGAGGAGCGGGATGCACTCCAGAGCTTGCACTTCATGGCGGCACTTGTGCGCTGGCTACAAGGTATCACGGCCCAGACGGCCGATCTGGCCGATCCTGTCCAGTGGGGCAGGTGGTACCAGGACCAGGGCGCCTATGCCGACTTGGTCGCCCTGCGGTTGATGGGGCTGCTCCCCCGTGTGGCCCGGTTGGAGGATCCGGCTAAACGGCTTTTCGAACGCTTCTGGGAACAGCGGGGCGTCCTCAACCGCACCTTTGCCCGTGCTTTCCTGGCCAGCTACGGTGACGCCATCCACAGCCTGGATGCCGTAGCCAGCCATAGGATCGTCGAGCAGGTGGTGGAACCGGCCCTGAAACAGGGTCAGCGTGTCTTGCTGCTCGTCCTCGACGGCTGTGCCTACCCAAACTATCTGCACCTGCTGGAAGCCCTAGCTGAGCGGTCCATCGGGCCTCGGGAGGAGCGCTTGGGCCTGTCCCTGCTGCCCTCTATCACCTCGGTCTCGCGCAAGGCCATCTTCCTGGCACAACTGCCTACTGACCCCTTCGACACAGAGGAGGAGTACGAGGAGAAGGTCAAAGCCAGGGAAGAAGACGCTCTGAGAAGCCGCCTGGCGCGCTACAGCGTCCAGTTCTTCAACAAGACCCGTCTTTCTGCGGGCGGGACAGCTCCTTTGATGGCGGCAATCAATGGAGAAGCGCAGTTGGTGGCCGTTATCATCAACGAGATTGACGATCACCTGAAGACGCCTGGTGCTTCCCCGAAGCTTCATGACCTGGATGACCTGCCTGTCTTCTGGGCAGCAATCCAGGAAGCCCTCAACGCCTGGCGGACGGTCATCGTCACCGCTGACCACGGCCACACCTGGCACCTGGGGAAGGGCCGCCGGCGTGGCCCACAAACCAAGGGCGGCGGCCACCGCTTCCTGCCCCGGCAAGAAGGTCAGCCTCTGGACGATTGGGCGATGGAGACCACCTCAGACCTGATCCAGCGGCCACCCGATGCCATGGGACTGGCACTCCTATATCGCAGTGGCGACTACCTGGGTCAGCAACCCCGGCCGGGCTACCACGGAGGTGTCGGGCTGGAGGAGGTAGTGGTGCCCTGTGCCGTGCTGGCGCGAGATGTGCCGCCTAAAGCGCCTCCAGCATGGCTCCGAGGCGAGGAAACGGCTCCTCTCACTGAGGCTCCACCTCAGGCCCCCCACCCACGCAGCGTCCAACTCACCCTGTCCAGCGGTCAGACCCGCACCGTCGAACTGCCCTTCGACATGGATGCCCGGGAGCGACTGGTGCTCCAAACCTTGGCCCAGTACGGCCAGGCCGACGAAGCCCAACTGCGGCAGCGCCTGGCCACCCGGCGAGCGAGCGGCATCGTTGCCGGCCTCATCCAGAAGCTGTCCCAGGCCGGACTGGACTGGATCGAAATCGGCCCGATGGGAACTGGGGGACAGACATACATCTTTCAGGAAGAACGCCTATGACAGGATTGGATGCTTTGACCGCTCAGGACATCATCAACGCCCTGCGCAGCGGCACCGTGCCCCACATCGGTCTGCACCACCTGGCTGTGGGTGTCGAGGCAGAAGAGGCGGCCATCCTGGAGCAACTGGACCACGTAGGAACCGGCCGGGCGGCGTACAAGTTCGTGCGCGGCGCTTATGGCGCGGGCAAGACCTTCCTGGCACGGCTCATCCTGGAAGACGCCCTGGCCCGGAACTTCGTGGTCACCGAGGCCGTGATCTCCCCGGACACACCGCTGTACAAACTGGAACAGGTCTACGCCCGCCTGGTCTCCAACCTGCGCACCTCTGGCCAGGAGCGCGCACTGAAAGCTCTCCTGGACCGTTGGATCTATCGCGTGGAGGATCGCCTCATCGAGCTGGAAGGGCTCTCTGAGGATGATCCACGTCTGCTCCAACGCACTGAACAGGCCCTGGAAGCCGACCTGGCCCGCATCGCCACCCTGGACACCGGGTTCAGCCTGGCTGTGCGCGGCTACTACCGCGCCCAGGCCGAAGGTGACTTCGCCACAGCCCAATCCCTGATCGGTTGGCTGTCCGGTCAGGGCACGGTAGGGGGTGCGGCCCGGCGGTATGCTGGCATCCGGGGGCAGGTGGATCGCTCCCTGGCGCTGACCTACCTGCACGCGGTGTGCCACGTGGCGCGCCTGGCCGGCCACACTGGCCTGGTAGTCCTTCTGGACGAGGTCGAGACGGTGCAGCGGCTGCGCCGCCCCGAACGGGAGAAGAGCCTGAGCAACCTCCGCCAGATAGTGGACGCCTTACACGACGGCGGCTTCCGATACATGCACTTTCTTCTTACAGGAACGCCGTCCTTCTTCGAAGACCGCAAGGGTGTGCCGAGTCTCCAACCTCTGCACGAGCGCATCAAGCTCATGGATACCGATGATCGGTTCCGCAACCTGCGGCAGCCCCAGATCGTGCTTCGTGCCTTCGACCGTGGGAGGCTGCTGGCCGTGGCCCAGAAAGTGCGTGAGATCTACGAGATCGCCTACCAACCCGTGGATCGCACCCGTGTGTCCGATACTTTCATTGAGAAGATGGCGGACCACCTGACTAGCAAATTCGGTGGTCGGGTGGACGTTCTCCCCCGGGTTTTCCTGCGAGAGTTCGTCAACGTGCTGGACCTGGTCCAGGACTATCCAGACTACGACCCTGCAGAGCAATATGCGTTCGATCTAGAGAAGGCCCGTCGCGAGGAGCTCCTGACGGCGGAGGAAGAAGAGGTGTCGGCCATTGTCTTCTAGCACTTCGACCCTTCGGCAGGCTCAGGACACCGCTGGGCTCAGTACAAGCTTCTTCAGGCTGTCGCCGCGCATGCAAAGCGGCATCGCCCACACTCTGGGCTGGTCTAGCCTGTGGCCCGTGCAGGAGCTGACCATTGATGCCATCCTAACTGGCCACAACTGCGTGGTATTGGCCCCCACCGCTGGTGGGAAGACCGAGGCCGCCTTTTTCCCCATCCTGGACACCATCTACAACGAGAAGCTGCCCCCAGTCTCGACGCTCTATATCTCCCCGCTGCGCGCCCTGCTCAACAACCAGGAGCCCCGTCTGGAGAAGTTGGCTGGCCTGGTGGGGTTGGACGCCTTCAAATGGCACGGCGATGTGCCCAACTCAGCCCGTAGGCGCTTCCTGGCCGAGCCGGCCAACGTGCTGATGATCACTCCTGAATCCCTGGAGGTGATCCTCATCAAGCCGGACGTTGACAAGGCTACCCTCTTCGCCGAACTACGCTTCGCGGTGGTGGACGAGATCCACGCTTTCGCTGGTGACGATCGCGGAGCCCACCTCGCCTCTGTCCTCGAGCGCCTTCAGACCTACAGTGGGCGCGACATCCAGCGGGTCGGTCTCTCCGCCACAGTGGGCAACCCAGAGCAGATCGCCGACTGGCTGCAGGGCTCTAGCCAGCGTCCCTGGACTGTCGTCGATCCACCCCGACCTGCCACTCCCAAGCTCATAGAAATCGACTTGATTGAAGACGATACCATGCTGGGACAGGAGACCGTTCGTCGAGCGCAAGGGCGCAAATCCCTCTTCTTCGTGGAGAGCCGCCGCCAGGCCGAGGCTGTCAAGCAAGCGGTAGAGAATGCCGGGATCACAGCCTACGTCCACCACTCCTCAGTGGCCCGCGATCTACGGGAGGAGGCAGAGCTAGAATTCACCTACAGGGAAGACACCTGCATCGTCTGCACCAGCACCATGGAACTCGGCATAGACGTGGGGGACCTGGACCTTGTAATGCAACTGGACGCGCCGGCTACCGTTTCTTCCTTCATGCAACGGTTGGGACGCACCGGCCGCCGACCAGGAACCCGCCCGCACATTGCCTTCTTGGCCGGAGAGGAAATGGCGCTGGTGCGGGCGATTGCCCTGGTCAACCTGGCCTTAGAAGACTGGATCGAACCAGTGGAGCCTTCTCGTCGCGCCTACCATGTGCTGGTCCACCAAATCCTGGCCCAGGCTCTGCAATTCTACGGTGTTCGCCGGGAGCAATTGTGGGAGGTGCTTGAGCGTGCCGCGCCTTTCAGTAGAATCAGTCGCGGTGAATTCGACACGTTAGTCGAGCATCTTCTCGCCACGGGTTATCTGTATTCCAGTGGGGGGCTGTTGATCTTGGGCGAGGCTGGCGAGAAGCGGTTCGGGCGTCAGAACTTCCTGGAACTCTACTCGGTCTTTGAGACGCCGAAGGAGATGCGCGTCATCACCCTGGACAAGCAGCAGGTAGGCACGCTCCAGACCTGGTTCGTGCAGGCCCTCCGCGATCCCCAGTTCGTCTTCGTGCTGGCCGGTCGCCGCTGGCAGACCGTTGATGTAGACCTTCAAGAGGGCCTGATCATTGTCGCGCCAGCTCCCAGGGGGCAGATTCCCCGCTGGTTGGGTGGTACCGTGCTCTTGAGCCGGAAAGTGGCTGAAGCCCACCGGGATGTCTTGCTCTCCGACGAGGACTACCCCTTTGTCCATCGCCGCGGGCGGGAGCGTCTGCGAAGCATCAGGCAGCAGTGGCGGGGGCTCTTACAGCAATCTCCCATATCTCTGCGCCAATCGGGAAGCAAATGGGAGCT
>JACNHM010000538.1:2889-5587 GCA_014383605.1 Chloroflexota bacterium | reverse complement strand
TTCGGGAGTCCGGCGCATCACCCCTCGTAGCACAATCAGCGTGACGGGCTACTGACCGGACTTCAGGATGTAGCTGATCTCCTCTCGGACGGCGTCGGGCAGTGGCTCCGGTCGGTGGCTTTCCATCAGGCTGATGGTCTTCTTCCGCAGCCTGTCGCCCAGCCGCGGGCGGCCGGCCGCCACCCAATCATCCACCCGCCGCCGATCCCACAGCGCCGGCGGCCACAGCTCCCGGAAGTGGCGCAGGGTGTGCTCGGCGGTCAGGAAATTGCCGCCCGGCCCCACCTGGTGGATAACCTCCAGCGCCAGCGCTTCCGCATCCAGCGAGAATCCGGTCACGAAGCGACGCATCTGGGAGATGACCTCGTCACTGAAGACGATCATCTCCGGCGAGGTGGTCAGCCCCGCCTCCAGGTAGCCGACGTCGTGCACCAGGTTGTGGCCGGCCAGCAGGGCCACCAGCACCGAAAAGGCGGCGTCGGCGGCCGCCTGCTCGTCCATCAGGTAGCTATCGGAGTGGCCGGCGTAACCCCAGGTGGGCAGCCCGTAGAAGCGGCCCATCTCGGCCACGGCCAGGCGGGCCAACTGGAACTCCGGCGCACCGTAGACGCTGATGGTCGTCTTCATGTCCATGTGGTGCAGACCGCTGCCGTAGACGAAGGGAGCCCCCGGCCGTTGTAGCTGGTGCATCACCAGGCTGCTGAGCACCTCGGCGTTGCCCAGGGCCAGCCCGCCGGCCAGCGTGACCGGCGCCGTGCCGCCCATCATCGGCGCTGGCGAATGGACGATGGGCAAACGCTGCTCGGCCATGTACAGCAGCTTGCCCGTGGCCGTCTCCGAGTGCTGCAGCGGCGTGGTAGGCTCGGAGTAGAGGAGCAGCGTGGGGTGCAGGCGCAACTGCTCCATGCCGCCGGCGGCCGCGGCGGCCATGGCGGCGATGGCCGCGCAATCGGCGCGGTCGTCGCAGACGAAGACGGCGGGCTTGGTGGTGTGCTCCAGCATCAGCGCGTACTGTTGCCGGTAGACGTTGGCCGCGTCCATGTCGGCGGGGATGCCCATGCTCATCACGAAGCTGATCTCCGGCAGGGCGTCGCAGACGCGCAGGCCATCCACCACGTCGGCGGTGGTGAACCGGCGCCGCTGGCCGCTGCGGGGGTCGAGAACGTTGGGGCAATCGGAGCCGGGGCCGAAGTTGACTACCTGACCTTCCAAAGGGGCTACGACCTGGCTGCTGCCGCGCTGGCAGAGGGCGATGCGCGACGGCGCTTGCCGCAGCGCCCATTGCACCAGCCCGGCGGGTAGGTGGACGAGATTACCGTCGGTGATCACGGCGTCGGTCTCCCGCAGCAAGACCAGCGCCCCCTCGTGATGGACGCGTACGCCGGTGCGGCGCAGGATCTCCAGCGAGGCGCGGTGCACAACCTCACACTGCTGGCGGCTCAGCATCGTCAGGCGAGGGAAGGCAACGGTGTCTTGGGTCATTCTATTCTCCTCCAGAAGCCGTGTTGCGTGTTCCGTCTATTCACCACGCTACACGCAGTATGCACCACGCGTCACGTGGTGTATGTCATCTCAATCCTAATTCCCGCAGCTTCTCCGGCGTGGGCCAGCCATCGTCGTCCCAGCCCATGGCCGCGTAGAAGTCCCGCCGCATGGGTTCGATGGCCACTGTCGCACCCCGCGCGGGGCCGTTGGGCAGCGGCTCCTCGGTGAAGCGGTCGGGCAGGTCGTCGTCGGCACGCGTAGCGCCATGCCGCAGGTTGAACAGCCGCTCGACGTTCAGGATGCGCTCGCCGATGCTCAGCAGATCGGCGGCGCTGAACGTCCAGCCACTGAGGGCCGAGGCCAACGCGGCCTCGTTCTGCAGGCTGAAATCGCCCATCACCGACAGGATCGGCACCTTGCACAGCCCCAGCGAGTCCAGAATCGCCGAGACGATCATGCAGCGCTTGACCAGCGCGCCCTTGCCTCCGGTGGAGAAGCGGTCCACGGCCTTTTCGCTGCCGAAGACCTCGCGCCCCTGGGCCGCATCCCAGCGGTACTCGGGGATGGCGTAGACGCTGGTGAAGTCGGCGCCGCGGGTGGAGACGGCGTAGCCCAGCGCCGTGCCCATGGCCCCGCGGGGATCGTAGGCGGTCAGCTCCAGCCCCTTGCTGTGGAAGGCGTACTGCTCCGCCCCGCCGCCGATGATGCGCGCCGCCCGCACCACCCCCTCAGCCAGCACTGCCCCCAACCCCTCTCGCCGGGCGATCTGGCGCATCACCGTCTCCATGGCCTCAGCGTGGCCCCAGGTGAGTTCTATGCCGCCGGTGTCCTCGTCGGTCAGGATGCCTCGCTCGTACAATTCCATGGCAAAGGCCAGCGCGCCGCCGGTGGAGATGACGTCAATGCCCAACCGCCCGGCCAGGTTGTAGAGGTAGAGCAGCGCTTCCACGTCGTCCAGGCCGCACTTGGAACCCAGGGCGACGATGGGCTCAATGTCCGGCCGATCCCCTTCGACGGCGAAACGGCCCTCCGGCACTTTCACCTCGGCCTTGCAGTGCACCGGACAGCGGTGGCAGCTCTGTGTCCGGGTGACGTACTTGATCATCTGGCGGCCATCAATGCGCTCGGCCCCTTCGAACTGCGTCCCGCGGTAGTTGCGCGTGGCAAGGATGCCCGCCTCGCGGGCCCAGGTGACGTAGGCGCTGTTGCTGTA
>JACNHM010000538.1:0-2710 GCA_014383605.1 Chloroflexota bacterium | reverse complement strand
GCGATGGCCTTGAGGTTCTTGGCGCCCATGACCGCGCCCAGTCCCGTGCGGCCGGCAGCGTGGCCGCGGCCGGTCATGATGCAAGCGTAGCGCACGCCGTTCTCCCCGCCTGGCCCGATGGCCATGATTTTGGCTCTGGCTTCGCCCAACGTCTCGCGCAGATGATCCTGAGTGGCCCAGGCGTCCTGCCCCCACAGGTCGCCAGCGTCTCTGATCTCCGCCTGGCCTCCGTGGAGCCACAGCACCGCGGGCCGCGCGGCGCGGCCGCGGATGAGCACGCTCTGAAAGCCGGCCGCCCGCAGCTCGGCCCCGAAGTGGCCGCCCACGTTGGAACTGCCCAGCAGCCCCGTCAGCGGCGAGCGGGCGCCGAGGTGCAGCCGCGACGAGGCCGGAGCCTCGGTGCCGGTGAGCAGCCCGCAACTGAGGATCAGCACGTTCTCCGGGCCCAGGGGATCCGTGCCGGGGCCGACCTGCTCCAGAAGCAGCGTGGCATTGATCCCTCGCCCGCCCAGGAACCTGCGGGCCAGCGCTTCGGGAAACTCCGCCATCTCTATCTCTCGGTTGGTCAGATCAACGGTCAGTAGCTTTCCCAGAAAGTCGGACATAGCATCCTCACACCGGTAGATTCAGTAGATCCAAGTTTGCTCCTGCCGGACTGCCAAGTCCGGCAGAAGGGCGGTGGACTTGGCAGTCCACCGCGAGCTTTTTGGATCTACTGAGATTGGTAAACTGGTACATTGGGCTCTGCTGACCAATCTACCAGCTACCAATCTACCAGTTTACCAATGTACCAGCAGGCTCAGGGCGTGATCACGGTGCGAACCTCAGGCCCGAACCTCTCCAGGTCGTCCAGGGCGGCGTTGATGGCCGCGGCGTCCAAAGGCACGGTGCGGGTGATCGCGGACGATAGATCCAGCGCACCGCGGCGGACGAGCTCAACGAGCAGGGGCATCTCCTGGAGAAGATGGTCGGAACAGCCGATAATCTGGGCCTCTTTCATGATGACGTCGCCGTAGGAGTTGAGCTCGAAAGGTTGGTCGGTCAGGCCCACCAGGACCGCCCGCCCGAACACGGCCAGCGACAGCACGGCCTGCCGCGCCGTCTGCGGCAGGCCGACCAGCTCCAGGGCCACGTCCACGCCTCGGCCGCCGCTCAACCGCCTGATCTCCGCTACCGGGTCGGTCGCGCTGGCATCCACGGGGATCGCGCCGAGGCTTTCCGCCAGTTTCAGCTTATCACCGTTGATGTCCACGGCGTAGACGTCCAGCGCGCCGAAGGCCCGCGCCAACTGCACCGCCGAGATGCCCAGTCCGCCAGCGCCGAAGACGGCCACGCTCTCGCCCGGCTTCAGCCCCGCCTTGTGCAGCGCGTGCAGCGAGGTGGCCGAAGAGCACATCATGATGGCGCCTTGCTCGAAGGGGATCTCCGCCGGCAGGGGAACGGCGCTGCGCGCCGGCACGGCGATGTATTGGGCATAGCCGCCGTCCCGATACTTGCCGATCATCGAGCAGGAGGTGCAGAACTGCTCGTTGCCCCGCACGCAGTACTGGCAATCGCCGCAGGTGACCAGGTAGTGCAGGCAGACCCGGTCGCCGGCCTGGACGTTCCTGACCTCGGCACCAATGGTCTCGACCACGCCGGCCACCTCGTGTCCCAGCGTCAGGGGCAGCGGATGCACCGGCGAGACGCCGGCGCGGTAGTGCACATCCGAGTGGCAGATGCCCGCCGCCTGCACTCGGACCAGCACGTCCTTCGCGCCCACAGCAGGCACGTCCACTTCTTGCATTTCCAGAGGCTGCCCTGGCTTGATCAGACGAACGGCTTTCATGTCGCCTCCTTGTATGAGATATGACAACGAATTTGGGGGGGTGAACGAATTCTACCTTGCGCGATGGTACCTTGCCAATGAGATTGTTACACGGTGAGCAAGAAAACTAACCACAAAGACACCAAGACACGAAGTTCTCTCTTTGTTTTTCCTTTGTGCCTTTGTGTCTTGGTGGTGAAATCTCCCCTTTTGGGTTCCGACTTGTCCGGGTTAGGGGACTATAGTTGCGATTCGTTTCATCCTCTGAATTTGCTGTCATATCCGCCCTTTCCCCTCCCGCTCCTCGGCGGCCTGCAGGATGGCTGCGATCTTCTCCGCCGCGCCGGCGGGCAGCGGCAGCGGCTGGTGGGTGTCCAGGATCTTGCGCAGCCTGGCCCGCACGCGGTCGAGCGTCGTCTGCGCGCCGGCGGCCTGCCAGTTGACCCACGGCTGCCGGTCCATAAGCGTGGGCACCCAGATCTCGCCCCGGCAATGTTTGGCCGTGTGCTGCTCGGCCATGAACTGGCCACCGGGGCCTACGCGGTCAATCAGATCGAGCAGCAGCGTCTCATCGCTGACCTCGACGCCGCACATGACCCGACGGGTCATGGCGATGATCTCGTCGTTCATGACCAGCGATTCCAGCGAGCCAAGGTCGGCGCAATCGAGGAAGCCCACGTCGTGTACCAGCGTAGCGCCGCTGAGGCCCGAAAGCACCACCTGCAGTGTGCTTTCGATGGCCGCCTGCAAGTCCAGAGTCTTGGCCTCGGAAGCGCCAGCGGTGCCCATGAAAGGCACGCCCAGCCAGCGGGAGATGTCGGCACTGGCGGCGCTGAGCAGGCTCATCTCCGGCGAGCCGTAGGCCGGCCGCCCGCTGCGCAGGTCCATGGCCTGCGGCACGCC
>JACNHM010000421.1 GCA_014383605.1 Chloroflexota bacterium | reverse complement strand
GCCATCATTGCCCGCCAGGCGCAACTTGTGGTATAATCAGGGCGAGTTGCCGTGGGACGGCTGTTCCACTCTCAGCATAACAGATGATTGTGGAAATCTGATGGAGGAAGGGCTGGAGAATCGTAAAGCGCTAACCTCGTTTCCTGTTTGCGGTTCACGCCCCACGCCAAGATGACCTTCCCCTGATTCTCATGCGCGTCCGTAACAACAACCACGAGTAACATACATGAGTGAGCCCTTCGTTCACCTGCACGTGCACAGCGAATACTCCCTGCTCGATGGCCTGGCCCGCATTCCCGACCTGGTCAGCCGCGCTGTGGAGCTGGGCATGCCCGCCCTGGCGCTGACCGACCACGGCACGATGTATGGAACCATCAAGTTCTACCAGGCCTGCAAAGAGGCCGGCATCAAGCCCATCATCGGGATGGAAACGTACCTGGCCCTGGGCTCCATGCACGAGCGGGATCCGCAACGGGACAAGCACCGTTACCACATGCTGCTGCTGGCGCACAACGACACAGGGTATCAGAACCTGCTGCGCATCGCCAGCGCCGCGCAGTTGGAGGGCTTCTACTACAAGCCGCGCATTGACGACGATTTCCTGGCCGAGCACGCCGAGGGGATCATCTGCTGCTCTGGCTGTGGCTCCTCCGAGATCCCTCGTCTCTTGCGGGATGGCCGGATCAGGCGGGCGCGTGAGCGGGTGGCCTGGTATCGCGAGGTGTTTGGCCCCGAACGCTATTTCCTCGAACTGCAAGATCATCCGGGCATAGAGTGGCTGCCGCCAGCGAACCGCCAACTGATCGAGCTGGCCAAGGAATTCGATCTGAAACTGGTCGCCACCAACGACGTGCATTACGTCCAGCGCGAGGACGCCAGGTATCACGACGTGCTGCTCTGCGTGCAGACGAGCTCCCTCGTTCACCAGACCGATCGCATGCGCATGGCCGACGAGAGCTATTACCTGCGAACGCCAGCAGAGATGGCCGCTCTGTTCGGCGATGTCCCTGGCGCGCTGAGCAACACGATGCGCATCGCCGAGATGTGCGACCTGCACCTGGACTTCAAGAGCTACCATCTCCCCCCCTTCACCGTGCCGGAAGGCTTCACCCCCGAAACGTACCTGCGCCACCTCTGCGAGCAGGGCATACAGCGCCGCTACGGCGCACGGGCCGACGACGAAGAGATACGCTCTCGCCTGGAGCACGAGCTGCGGATCATCCACCAGATGGGGTTCGACACCTACTTCCTGATCGTTTGGGACTTGTGCGAATACGCCCGCCGCAACGACATTTGGTGGAACGTGCGCGGCTCGGCGGCAGGCTCCATCGTCGCCTACAGCCTGGGCCTCACCACCCTCGACCCCTTGCCCTACAACCTCATCTTCGAGCGCTTCCTCAACCCCGGCCGGGTGACCATGCCGGACATTGATCTGGACTATCCGGACGACCGTCGCGAGGAAATGATCAACTACGTGGTGGAGAAATATGGGCGGGAGAACGTGGCCCAGATCATCACCTTCGGGACCATGGGCCCCCGCGCGGTCATTCGCGACGTGGGCAGGGCCATGGACATCCCTCAAAATGAGGTGGATCGCGTGGCCAAGATGATCCCTTCCGGCCCCAAGAAGGAGATTCAGGATGGCCTGGACACGGTGGCGGAATTGCGCCAGCTTTACGATGAGGTGGATTACATCAAAGAACTGATTGATACGGGGCAGAAGCTGGAAGGGCTGGCCCGTCACGCCTCCACCCACGCCGCCGGCGTGGTCATTGCCGACAAGCCGCTGGTGGCCTACGCGCCGCTGCACCGCGCCACCAAAGGCGACGACAGAGCCAGTGCCGTCGTGCAGTACGATATGGGAGACCTGGAAACCATCGGCATGCTGAAGCTGGACTTCTTGGGCCTGGCCACGCTGACCGTCATGCGCCTGGCCTGTGACCTGATCCAGCGCTACCACGGGCGAGAGCTGAACCTGGAGAACATTCCCATTGACGATCCCCAGGCCCTGCAACTGTTGGCCGGCGGTCACGTGGCGGGCCTGTTCCAGGTCGAATCGTCGGGCATGCGGCGGGTGCTGCGCAACATGCAGCCCAACAGGTTCGAGCACATCATCGCTACTGTCGCCCTCTACCGGCCCGGCCCGATGCAGTACATTGACAGCTACATCAACCGCATGCACAGCCGGGAAGAGGTGACTTACCGCGACCCGACGCTGGAACCCATCCTGGCCGAAACCTACGGCATCATGGTTTACCAGGAAGACCTTATCCGCATGGCGACAGACCTGGCCGGCTACTCTGGAACTGATGCCGACCTGATGCGTCGCGCCGTGGGCAAGAAGAAGGAAGAAGATCTCCGGGCACACCGCCAGTTGTTCGTGGCCGGAGCGTTACAGCGTGGCGTCGGACAGGAAGTCGCCAATACCATCTACAACGACATATTGTACTTCGCTGACTACGGCTTCAACAAAGCGCACGCCGCCAACTACGCCGCCATCACCTGCCAGACAGCCTACCTCAAGGCCCACTATCCGGTGGAGTACATGACCGCACTGCTCACCGTGGAGCGGCACAACACGGACAAAGTGGGCGCGTTCATCGCCGAGTGTCGCCGCATGAACATTGACGTGTTGCCGCCCACTGTCAACCGCAGCGATGCCGGCTTCACCATCGAGCAGACAGCAGAGGGGAAACGGGCCATTCGTTTCGGCCTGGGCGCGGTGAAAAACGTGGGCGAAGGGCCGGTGGAAGTGATCGTGGCCGCCCGCGAGGAAGGGGGCGAGTTCACCTCGCTGGAGGAGTTCTGCGAGCGAGTGGATCTGCGGCAGGTCAACCGGCGCGCCTTGGAATGCCTGCTCAAGGTGGGCGCTTTGGATGCTCTCGGCGGCCGCGTCCAGATTCTGGGCGTCATGGACCGCATGATGGGCATCAGCGCGCAAACTCACCAGGCGCGGGAGCGGGGGCAGCTTTCCTTCTTTGCTCTGACCGCCGCCCCGCCGGTCGAGCCGCTGCTGAATGGCGCGCCCCTGGCTGCGGGCGAACCGAGCCGTGAGATGCTCTATTGGGAAAAGGACCTGACCGGCAGCTACATCTCTGCTCACCCACTGCAGCAGGTGGCCGTCAGCCTCAGTGACATTGTCACCCTCTACTCCAGCGAGCTCACCGAGGAGATGGTGGGCGAGAGACATACCGTGGCCGGTATGGTGACGCGGGTGAATCAGATCATCACCCGCAAAAACAAGCCCATGGCCTTTGCCCAACTGGAGGACCTGGAGGGCACCATAGAGGTGGTCATCTTCCCCGATACCTGGCAACGCACCAAGGAGCTGTGGGAATCGGAGCGCATTCTCATCGTCACGGGGAAGATCAACGACCGCAACCAGGAGCTATCGCTGGTCTGCGATTCCGTGCAGACGGACGTGGCGCAGCCGCGTCCGTTGGCAGCGCCACCACCGTCGGAGTGGTCGCCATGGTCAGAGGAGGAATGGCCTCCCCCGCTGCCGGAAAAGGACACGGTGCCTCCGCCGCCGCCCGCGCTCAGCCAGCCGAAAGACGCTCCTCGTCAGGTCGAGATCACCTTCCGCCGTTCACCCGATCGAGAAGCCGACCTGCAACGCCTGGGCCAGGTCTACGAACTTCTGCGTCGCTATCGCGGTCAGGACCATTTCACCCTGCGCGTGGAAGCCAATGGACACGCATGGCAATTGAGCTTCCCCAACGAGACCACGGGGTACTGCGCGGCATTGGAAGGGGAGTTGGTGGAGTTGTTGGGCACGGGGATGGTGAGGGTAGTACAAGAGGGCTGAAAAAAGAGGAACTGCAAACCTCAAACTCCAACGGGAGAACCGGAATGAGATTCGTTGACCGGGTGCAGCAGGCCCTGCGCGACGCCGGCCTGGATATCACCGTCGTCGAACTGGCGGAGAGCACGGCCACCGCGCCGCAGGCGGCCGCGGCGGTGGGCGCGCCGCTGGGCAGCATCGTCAAATCGCTGATCTTCATGGCCGCCGGCGAGCCGCTGCTGGTGCTGGTGGCCGGCGACCAGACGGCGGACGCCAGGCGCATCGCCAGGCTGCTGGGAATCAGCAAGAAGAAGGTGCGCATCGCCCGCGCACCCGAGGTGGAAGCGGTGGCCGGCTGTCGCCCGGGCGGCGTGCCGCCGGTGGGACACCTCCGGCCGCTGCGCACGCTGATTGACCGCACCCTCTCCCGCTTCGAGACCGTCTGGGCGGCGGCCGGCGCGCCCAACGCCGTCTTTCCCATCGCTTACACCCAACTATTGACACTCACCGGTGGTGAGGTTGTAGAAATCACTCAGGAGATGGGTGATGAAGCTGGTAGAGGGTAGATTGGTACATTGGTAGATTGGTAAACCGGGGATGCGGGTGCGCGACCAGTCTCCCAATTTACCAGTTTCCCAACCTACCAGCCTACCAGTCTACTTGCCATAAGGAGACGAGAACCATGAAATCTGTTGGCGTGCTGTGCAGCGGGGGCGATGGCCCCGGTTTCAATCCCTGTATCCGCGCCGTGGTGCGCACCGCCCTGAGCCTGGGCATGCGCGCCGTGGGCATCGAGCGTGGCTACGAGGGCCTGATTGACTGCCGGATGCGGGAGATGGACGCCCGCTCGGTGGGCGGCATCCTCGGCCGCGGCGGCACCATCCTGGGCACCGCCCGCTCCGAGGAGTTCCGGACGGAGAAAGGCCGCAAGCGAGCACTGCGCAACCTCAACCGCAACGGCGTGGAGGGGCTGGTGGTCATCGGCGGCGACGGCTCCTTCCGCGGGGCGCTCAAGCTGCACGAGATGGGCTTTCCCGTCGTCGGCGTGCCCGGCACCATTGACAACGACATCCCCTACACCGACATGAGCATCGGCGTGGACACGGCGCTGAACACGGTGCTGGAGAACATTGACCGCATCAAGGACACCGCTTCCTCGCACCGCCGCGCTTTCCTCATCGAGATCATGGGGCGGGATTGCGGCTACCTGACGCTGATGGGCGGCATCGCCGGCGGCACGGAGATGGTGCTCATCCCGGAGGTGGACACTCCCCTGGAGGAGGTGGCGGCGCAACTGGAGGACGCCTACATCCGCGGCAAGGCGCACTGCATCATCGCCGTCGCCGAGGGGTACAAGCCGGGCACGCAGGCCATCGTCGAGTACTTGCAGGCTCATCGCGACGAGCTGGGCTTTGGCGTGCGGGTGACGGTGCTGGGCCACGTGCAGCGGGGCGGCTCGCCCACGGCCTTCGACCGGCTGCTGGCCACCCGGCTGGGCTGCGCCGCCGTGCACGAGTTGCACAAGGGCCACAGCGGCGTCATGGTCGGCCTGGTGGGCAACAAGATCACCGTCACACCCCTGGAGACAGTCGTGGCCGAGAAGAAAACGCTGGATCTGTCGTTCTACGAGATGGCCAAGGTGCTGGAGAAGTAAGGGGACAGTCAAGAACGAGCGGCTCCTGCAAAACAGCCTATATGCAGCAGGCGGCTTAGTTCAACTCTGGATTATGTGGCAGCTTCGCGCCACATGAATCCTTATTCGTTAGGTGGCCTCCTTCGTCTTGGAGTGTTCGTTCTAGCGAGGAGCCAAGATTTGTGAT
>JACNHM010000536.1 GCA_014383605.1 Chloroflexota bacterium | reverse complement strand
GAAGCAGTGGGGCAACTTCCCCACCTATTACCTCGAATCGCCCTACTGCACGCCGCAAGCGGCGCAGTGGCTCGTGGACAGCGGCGCTAAGGCCATCGGCTTCGACTGCTTCAGCGAGTACTGCGCCCGGCTGCCGGATTTCACCTCGGAGGACTTCATCATCCACAAGATCATCCTCGAAAACGGAGCGATCCTGATGCAGCAGATGACCAACCTGTCGCAACTCCCCACCGGCCGGCGCTTTCAGTTCTTCGCTCCCTTCATGAAGATCCGCGGGGCGGAGGGCGCTCCGGCCCGTTTTTTTGCCCTTCTCGACGACTAAAGGAGGTGTGAATGTGACCACAAAACAATACTTCTTGCCCCAATCCGCCGCCGAAGCCGTACAACTGCTCGCCGAGTACGGCCCATCATTGCTGATCATGGCTGGGGGCACCATCGCCATGCCGCTCATCAACGAAGGGATTTCCTTCCCCGAACGGGTGATGGGGCTCAGGCAGGCCGGGTTGAGCGGCGTCGTCCAGGCCAACGGCCACGTCGCCGTCGGCGCCTGTACAACCCTGTCGCAGGTGATGGCCTGGGGCGAGATCCCCGCGCTCCGGGAGGCCGCCCGCAGTGTCGGCGCTTGGGCCATCCGCAACATGGGCACGGTGGGGGGCAACCTCTTCGCCCCGCCGCCGGCCGGCGATCTGGCGGTGATGCTGTTGGCCCTGGACGCCCAGGTCAAGCTGGTGAGCGTGGGCGGAGAGCGGCTGGTGCCGCTGGCCGATTTCTACACCGGCTTCCTGGCCACGGTGCTGGAACCCGGCGAGTTGGTGACTGCAATCCAGGTGCCGCTGCCCCAGGGCAAGACAGTGTTCAGGAAATTCGGCCGCCGCCAGACCAACACCCCGGCCGTCGTCACCGTGGCCGCACACGTCGTCTTGGCAGGCCACACGGTGCGAGATGCCCGCATCGCCCTCGGCGCCGTGGGCCCGCACCCGCTGCGCAGCCGCCAGGCGGAGGCCTCGTTGATCGGGGCCACACTGGACGACGAGGCCATCGCCCAGGCGGCGGCGTTGGCCGCCGAGGAATGCCAGCCCGGCAGCGACCCCATTGCCAGCGAGTGGTACCGGCGCAAGATGACCGCGGTCATGGTGCGCCACGCCCTGCAACAGATCGCCAACTAGGAGGACACCCATGGCATCTACCATTATCGGTTTTACACTAAATGGCCGTGCGGTTGAGGTGCTGGTCAAGCCGCTGACCACGCTGCAGACGGTGTTGCGTGAGCAGCTGGGCTACACCGCCACCAAGACCGGCTGCAAGAAAGGTGGCTGTGGAAGCTGCACCGTGCTGCTGAACGGCGAACCGGTGCTCTCCTGCCTGTTGCCGGCGCAGGACGTTGCCGGACAGCAGATCACCACGCTGGAAGGCATTACCCCGGATATCGGATTGCACCCCATCCAGGCCGCCTTCTACGAGGACTTCGCCATCCAGTGCGGCTACTGCACCCCCGGCATGATCCTGGTGACCAAGGCGCTGCTCGACCGCAACCCCAACCCCTCGCGCCAGGAGATCGCCGACGCCCTGAGCGGCAACCACTGCCGCTGCACGGGCTACGAGCCTATCATCCAGGCGGTGCAAGATGCCGCCCAGCGGATGGCCACGGGCTAGACAAGGGAGACAGAACCCATGACTGAACAAGAACTGAAGGTTGTCGGACAGTCGGTCCTGCGCCGCGATGGCCTGGGGCATGTCACCGGCAAGACCATCTACGTTGATGATATCTCTTTTCGCGACATGCTCTACCTGAAAATGGTGCGCAGCCCGCTGCCTCACGCGCGCATCCGCGGGCTGGATTTTTCGCAAGCGGAAAAAGTGGACGGCTTCGTCCGTGCCCTGACCTACGTAGATGTGCCCAAGAACGTCTACACCATCCTGTGCCTCATTGGTGTCGGCCCCGACGAGGAACCTGTCCTGGCCGAGGACAAGGTCCTGTACGTGGGCCAGCCCATCGCCGCCGTCATTGCCGAGACCGAGGCGTCGGCCATGGAAGCGGTGTCCAGGGTCAGGCTCGATCTGGAAGAGCTGCCGGCGGTGTTCGACGTGGAAGAAGCGCTGAAACCGGGCGCGCCGATCCTCAAGGATTGGGGCGCCAACTACTTCATCTACGATGTCGAGTACGGCCAAAGCAACATGTTCCGCAAGGTGCGCTTCGGCGACGTGCAGCAAGGCTTTGCCGAGGCGGACGTGATCGTCGAAGGGTGCTACCAGACGAGCCCCATCGAGCACGCGCCCAGCGAGACCACGGCCTGCATCGCCAGGCCCGAACCGGATGGCCGCATCACTGTCTACACCAACACGCAGGCCCTCTTCTTCACCCTGGACAACACGGCGCTCATCCTGCAGGTGCCCTTCCAGAAGCTGCATTTCGTGGGCGGCACGGTGGGCGGCGGCTTCGGCGGCAAGGTGGACGTGATCACCGAGCCCATCGCCACCCTGGCGGCCATGAAGACCGGCCGGCCGGTGAAGTACAAGTTCAGCCGCGAAGAGGAGATGCGCGCATCCTCTACCCGCGGCGCCTGGCGCATGTATTTTAAGGATGGCGTGATGAGGGACGGTCGCATCGTCGCCCGCCAGGTCACCTCCTACGCCGACTCGGGCGCTTACAACCGCCACACACCCTACGCCGTCACCAAGCACGCCGCCAACGTCGCCGGCCCCTACCGCATTCCCAACGTGTGGATAGATGCCTGCTGCGTCTACACCAACCGCCAGCCGGGCAGCGCCATGCGCGGCTTTGGCGTCACACCGGCCTCCTTTGCCGTCGAAGTGCAGATGGACAAAATCGCCGAAGCGCTGGGCCTTGACCCCTGGACGATCCGTTTCATCAATGCCTATCGCAACGGCGACGTGAAACCCCACCAGAAGGTGGTCGAAGACGCCACGCTCATCGAGGTCATGCAGGCCGCCGCCAGGATGGTCGGGCACGAGCTGCCCGAGGCATTCCAGCAGATGAGTTCATGGGACAGGGAGGAGTAACATGGCTAAGCTAAGAGGCGCCGGCATTGCCGCCGTCAACTATCCCACCGGCATGAACCTGGGCGGCGACCCCTCCCAGGCGCTGATCCACGCCACCACCACGGGCAGTTTCGTCATCAGCCTGTCCAGCACCGACCTGGGGCAGGGCCTGAAAACGGTCATCGCCCAGATCGGGGCGGAGGCCCTGGGCGTGCCCTTCGAGAACGTGCTGATTGACACCGCCGATACCGACACCGGCCCGCACTGCATGGGCACCTTCGCCAGCCGGGCCACGCATCGCGTGGGCAATGCCGTCATACAGGCCGCCCAGGAGGCGCGCCAGGTGATGATGGAGGTGGCCGCCGACGAGCTGGAAACCAATCCGGACGACCTGGAGACCGATGGCCAGGGCGGTATCTACGTGAAGGGCTCGCCCGACCGCAGGGTTTCTGTCGTTGACGTGGCCCTCGCCGCGCACTTCAAGTACGGCAAGACCATCTCCGGGCGGGGGATCTACATGAAGCCCAAGAGCGCCGTGGATCCCGACACCGGCAAGATGGACCCCGACTCCACGGAGGCGCACGCCTGCACGGTGGCCGAGGTGGAGGTGGACACGGAGACCGGCGTGGTGGCCGTCCTCAGCCTGAAGAGCGCTTACGAAGTCGGTCGCCAGGTGAACCCCACGCTGGTGCAGTGCCAGATCAAGGGCGGCGCCTTCATGGGCATGGCCCACGCCCTCTACGAGACCACCGCGCCCTACTACCCGCAAGTCGCCCACGCGCCCACCGACTTCAGCGAGTACCTGCTCCCCGGGCCGGCCGAAGTGCCTGAATTCGAAAGCGTGGTGCTGGAGTACCCCTCGGTCAACGGCCCCTATGGCGTGAAGGGGTTGGGCGAGATGACCGCCAACTCGCCGATCCCGGCCATTGTCAACGCCATCTACGATGCGGTTGGCGTGCGCATCACCGATCTGCCGGTGACGCCGGAGAAGATCCTGCGCGCCCTGGAGGAGAAGCAGGCTCCGGTGATCTAGAAAGCTCGCGGTGGACTGCCAGGTCCACCGCCTTTTCGCCGGATGCGGCAGTCTCAGTGGATCCACAAGGCTCGCGGTGGACTGCCAAGTCCACCGCCTTTTCGCCGGATGCGGCAGTCTCAGTGGATCCACAAAGCTCGCGGTGGACTGCCAAGTCCACCGCCGTTCTGTGCCAAGTCCGGCAGGAGCAAACTTGGATCTACTGAGTCCGGCAGGAGCAAGCTCGAATTTCCTGGGACTGCCACGTCGTCGCCCGTGGCCTTCATTACAAATTTACATAAGGAGAAAGACAACGAAAATGCTCAAGGTCATTTCGCTGCTCAAACGTAAGGAAGGGATGAGCCTGGAGGCCTTCCGCCAGTGGGCGCTGCAGGAACATCCCCCGCTGGGCCAGAAGCTGCCCGGCATTCGCCACTACCGCATGAGCGTGGTGCTGGACGACAACCCCGACCTGCCCTGCGACGCCGTGTCGGAGTTCTGGTTCGACGACAACGACGCCCGTGTCGCCGCCTTCGGCACGGAGGCGGGCAAGGCGGCTGCCGCCGACGCCGCGGCGCACTGTTCCTCGCGCCTCCACCTGCTGACCGAGGAGAAGGTGATCATCCCCTAGCAGCTTGTCGGAGAAATTGGTTTCTCCTCAGAAACGTCCCACTTTGCCCCATTTTTTGGCCAGAATATGGGGACAGTGTCCCACTTTGACCCGAAAACCAGGTGTCAATTGGGAAGCCGACTATTATTCCGACAGACTGCTAGCTTGTCTACTTGTCTACTTGTCTACTTGTCTACTTGTCTACTTGTCTACTTGTCTACTTGTGTACTTGTCTACCCCTTGACGTCATCATGCATGTGGCTTTGCTGAACACGAATCGCATCAAACCGCCCATAGCGCCCATCGGCCTGGAGTACGTGGCCGAAGCCTTGCACGCTGCTGGGCATCAGGTGGCGGTTCTCGACCTCTGTTGGGCGGACGATGCGGCCGCCGCGAGTGCTGATCTCTTCGACAGGACACCCTTCGATCTGGTCGGGCTTACGCTGCGCAACACGGACGACTGTGTCTTCACCAGCCGCCACTCCTTTCTCGACGAGTTTGCCGCTGTGGTGAAGGGAGTACGCCAGCGCACGAGCGCCCCGCTACTGGTCGGCGGCGTGGGCTTCTCCGTCATGCCCGAACAGGTGCTGCAACTCTGCGCCGCGGATGCTGGCGTGTGGGGGGACGGCGAGTTCGTCCTTGTGGAATTGGCCAACCGCTTGGAGGACAAACGAGACTGGCTTGATCTGCCCAACCTGATCACCCGTCGCCACGGCCGGTGGCGCCGCAATCCGCCCTCAGCTCCGCCCTTGATGGACCTTCCCTTGATGAGCCGAAGCTGGGTGGATAACCGCCGCTACTTCCGCGAGGGGGGGCAGGCGGGGATCGAGACCAAGCGCGGCTGCCCTGGCCATTGCGTTTACTGTGCCGATCCGGTGGCCAAGGGGAAACGAACGCGCATCCGGCCGCCGCAAGCCGTGGTTGATGAGCTGGCAAGCCTCCTCGGCCAGGGGATTGACCACTTCCACACCTGCGATAGCGAGTT
>JACNHM010000534.1 GCA_014383605.1 Chloroflexota bacterium | reverse complement strand
CCAATCTCAAGTACGCCACCGCCGCCCCCTGGCTCAACTGGAGCGACGATCTGGAGTGCCTGCTGCTGCCGCCCCGCGGCGCAACCGTGGGCCTGGTGTACGAAAACGTTCCCCTGCCGGCGACCCTCACCGCCACCCTGAGCGGCCCGGCCCTCTTCGCCGACGGCAGCCAGCAGATCGCTGTGGACATCATCAATCCTGACGGCAGCCACACCTTTCGCCTGAAGCCGGCAGCGGGGGCCGCGCTCGGCAATGCCTTCACGCTGGAGGTGACCCTGGCCGGCCAGCGGCTGCGGCGCAGCGGCACCATCGCCGCCGAACTCTACCTGCCCTTGGTGCACAGGGAATAGCCCGCAGCGCCCTGGCGAAGGAGCCTGCACTATGCCCAGGCAACGATTGTGGAGACTCGCGCCCCTCGTGCTGCTGCTCGTCCTGGTGAGCAGCGCCCCTCAAACCGGCGCGGCTCCCGCTGCTCGTTCCGCCCCCGACCCCGACAAGGCCTGGCACCGTGTGTCCGCGCCCGTAGACCGCTCAGTGGCCATGACGACCAAGCTGGATGCCCAACTGCGCCTGGCCTTCCACCTCTGGAGCGAGACGGAACGGCTTCGTGTGCCGTCGGCCGCACCATCCGCCGTCGGCCCCGAGGCGGAAGCTCTCGACGCCGTCGCCATGGGGATGGCTCAGCAGATAGCCCTGCATCTGGCCGCGCCCCAGCCCGGGGCCCACGTCCTGATCCAGACCACAGATGATGCCCGGGAACTGCGCGCGCGGGGCATACCCGTGCCGGCTACCATCGGCGACGTCGCCACGGCATACCTCCCTTTCTCCCGCCTGGATGAGGTAGCCAGCCTGCCCTCCGTGGTCTTCATCGCCGCCAGCCAGCTCTTGCAGCCGACCAATGATGTGAGTGTGCCCGAAACCCAGGCCCCACAGGTCTGGAGCGACCTCGGCAGCCGCGGAGCCGGCGTTGTGGTCGGGGTCATTGACAGCGGGATTGATCCCTTCCATCCCGATTTCATCCGCTCCGATGGCACGACCCGCATCAGGTATCTGCTCGACTTCAGCGACCCGGGCGATCCCGACAGTGACGGCGACCTGGACGGTCCTGATTTCGCCGGCGGCACGATGTACAGCGAAGCCCAGATCAATGCCGCCCTGGCTAGTCCGGGCTACTTCCATGCCAGCGCCGACACCCCCAAGTCCATTCCTGACAACTCCGCCAGCGGCGTCACCTCCCAGATCGCCGTGGCCGAGAATGTCACGATCAGTGCCGTGGCTGTGGAGCTGTACGTCACCCATCCTCATGTCGGCGACCTGAAAGTTACCCTGACGTGCCCTTCGGGCAACAAAACGACACTGCGCAGCCGCAGCGGCGGCGACCGCTATGACCTCATCGGTACCTTCACCACCACAGCCTGCAATGGACAAAGTATGCAGGGCAACTGGCGGCTGACCGTCTCTGATCACGCTTGGGGCAACAGCGGGACATTGGTCTTTTGGAACCTGCACCTGAACCGCTCGCTGCGCATGACGGATCAGGTGGGACATGGCACCCACGTGGCCGGCTCCGCCGCCGGCAATGGCCGGGCCACCGGCGGCGGCTTGCCGGCCGGCACCTTCAAGGGGATGGCCCCCCAGGCTCAGCTCATTGCCGTGCGGGTGGCCAGGGATTACATCGGCGCCTTCAGCTCTTCCGATGTGGTGAACGCTTTGGCTTTCATTGACCAGAAGGCCCACGAACTGGGTCTGCCGTACGTAGCCAACATGAGCTTGACCGGACACCTTGGCCCCCACGATGGCACGTCTCTCCACGAGCAGGCCATAGATGACCTGGTCGGTGCGGGCAAACGGGGCAAGGCCGTGGTGGTAGCGGCTGGCAACGAAGGCGACGAGCACATCCACGCCAGCGGCACAGTGCCCCAGAACGGCACGAACGAGTTATGCTTTCAAAACCCATCGGTCACGCTGGCCTTGATGGACGTTTGGTATCCAGGTTCAGACACCTTGGGCATCGGCTTTCGCGACCCCACCGGTGCTGGCCTTGACCCTGTGCCCATCTCGCCGGGTGATGACGGATGTTACGCCAGCGGGAGCAACGTGATCTGCGTTGAATCCAGCGCCAACGATCCCTACAATGGCGACAAAGAGATCTTCCTGCTCGTGTACGCCGCCATCCCCGGCCAGTGGCGCTTCATCCTGCATGGCGACGCGGTGACCAGCGGGCACTTCGACGCCTGGATTCAGGGGACGGAATTCTCTTGCCACGTGGACGACCGCCTGCGGGTGGGGATGCCCGGCACAGCCCGTCAGGCCATCACCGTCGGCGCCTACACCACCAAGAACCAATGGACCGATGCGAATGGTGCTCTTCGATCCGTCCAGGCCACCGTCGGGGACAGGGCCGCCTTTTCCAGCGACGGGCCCACCCGCGATGGCCGGCGGAAGCCGGACATCAGCGCGCCGGGGCAGATGATCTGTTCAGCCTTGTCGAGCCAATCGCCCGTCGGCGGCTACGGTGCGATGTATCCCTCGGCTGCCTACGTCTGCCAGGATGGCCGCCACGGGCTTGCCGCAGGCACATCCATGGCCGCGCCCCACGTGACCGGCGCCGTGGCCCTGCTCCTCAGCCTGAACCGTGATCTGGATGTGCGGCAGTTGAAGGACGCTCTCACCGGCCAGGCCCGTTCCGATTCCTTCACCGGCAACGTGCCTAACAACCGCTGGGGCCACGGCAAGTTGGACGTCCTGGCTGCCGCCAGGGCCGTGTCGCCTCCCACTCCCACCAGCACCCCGACCCCGACCCCTACCGCCACTCCCACACCAACGAGCACACCCACCAGCACACCGCCCCCCACGCCCACACCGACGCCGACACCCACACCCATCGGCCCCTGGCTCAGTTGGCGTGACCCTAACGTGCCTCTACTGCTGACCTTCCGCGGTGCCGCGGCGGAGGTCAGCCATGGCAACATCCCTGTGCCGGCGACACTGACCGCTGCCCTGAGCGGCCCGGCCCTCTTCGCCGACGGCAGCCAGGAGCTCGCTGTGGGCGTCGCCACGTCTGATGGCAGCTACACCTTCTACCTGAAGCCGGCAGCGGGTGCCGCTCTCGGCGATGCCTTCACCCTGGAGGTGACGCTGTCCGATCTGGAATTGCCGCGCCTGGGTGCCATTGCCCGAGAACTGTACGTGCCCCTGATCTTCAGGGAGGCGCTGTAGCCATCAGCACCTGAGTTCATACCGATTCTCACTCTGCAGAGCAGCGTCAGTACCCTTGAGCAGTCACCAGGTGACCCTGGATGATTTGGGCCTCTTTACCGCTATCGGCCCCGACCTCGGCAGGTTGTTCGGCGTGGCACGGTGGCGTCGCGAGGTTCGGAGTCCCCAACTTGTTGGGGGGGGCAGCGCACTTCTGGATGCGCGGAACAGCAACCGACGATCGCCGAGTTGGGTGGTGTCGCGAGGTTCGGAGCCCCCAGCTTATTGGGGGTGTAGCGCAACAATGATCTTCTGATCGGCCACGGAGAAGGGGAAGCGGGCCAACTCGCTGAGCTGCACCCAGCGGAAGTCGGCGCAGCCCAGCGCTTGCGGTTCGCCGCTCACCACGCGGCAGTGGAAAGCGTGCAAGGTGATGCGGAAGTGGCTGTAGGCGTGACGCACGATCGTCACCGGCTCACCGACAGCGATCTCCAGATCCAGTTCCTCCCGCATCTCCCGTTGCAAGCATTCGGCCAGCGTCTCGCCCGGCTCGCGCCGGCCGCCGGGAAACTCCCACAGCCCGCCCAGCATGTCCCCGGCCTTCCTCTGGGCGATAAGCACGCGGCCATCGTCGTTCCAGATCACCGCCGCCGTGACCTCATAGTGCGGCACGGGGCGGCGGGGAACGCGCCGGGGCAGTTCTTCCTGCCGGCCCAAACGGTGTCCTTCGCATAGTCTGGTGAGGGAGCAAACACTGCATTGAGGCTGCCGGGCCGTGCAGACCACCGCTCCGAATTGCATCAACCCCTGATTGAAGTCCCCGGCCTGCCCTGGCGGCAGCAAACGGCGGGCCAGCTCGCGCAAGCGCTGCTGGGTGGCTGCCTTGCGCAGGTCATCGTCTACACCGAACAGCCGGCACAACACACGGCGGACGTTGCCATCCACCGCCGGCTCGTCCTGGCCGAAACCGATGCTCAGGACGGCCCCGGCGGTGTACTCACCGATGCCAGGCAGGGCCAGGAGCTGTTCACGGTCGGTGGGGAGCTGGCCGCCATGTCGCTCCAGCACCAGACAGGCGGCGGCATGCAGGTTACGGGCACGGGCGTAGTAGCCCAACCCTTCCCAGGCTTTGAGCACGTCGTCGAGGTCGGCGGCGGCCAGATCGGACAGAGTGGGGAAGCGATCCAGGAAATGGTGGTAGTAGGGGAGCACCGTGGCCACTTGCGTCTGTTGCAGCATGACCACCGCCACCCAGATGGCGTAGGGGTCTTTCGTGCGCCGCCAGGGGAAATCGGGCAACCACTCCGCCGTCCAGGCCAATAGCCGTTGCGTGAGGGCACGAAACTGCTTTTGATCGGTCATATGGTCATATGGTCGGGTGGTCGCATAGTCAAGTAGTCGAGTGGCCGTGGTCATACGGTCAAAAAGACCAATTGACCATCAGACCAATAGACCAACCAGACCGACCGCAGGCGGGGCGAAGAGCTGCGGTGCCCCGCAGGTGATCGCCACCCACACAATTGCCAGCAAGGCCAGGATCACCCAGGTCCACATGGGCAAGCCCAGGATACGCCGTGGCTTCTTCTCCGGCTGCGGTTTGGGCATCTCCGTCTGGCAACGCCAACATATCCGCTTGTCGTCAGGATTCCACGTGCCGCAATTGGGACAATCAGGCATAAGACACCTCCAGGGTCGGTAGATTGGTATACTCGTAAATTGGTACATTGGTGACTGGGTGACTGGCGTCACTTCACCAACCTGCCGGTCTACCAATCTACCAGTTTCCCAATGTACCAGTCTACCGACTTCGTCCTTCGTCGCTTCACTGCGCAGGCGGCACTCCCGCTCCGATGTGCCCGTGCGTCTGCCGAAGCTCCACCAACTGCTCCAACGGCAGCGCATAGCGCACGTGCCCTTCGCGCCCCATCATCGTCTCCGCCATGCACAGCGCGTTGATGATCGCTTCCTCCGTGGCCTCGACCGCGGCCTGGAACAGCCAGTTGAGAGTCTGCCCATCCTCCGCCAGCACGGTCAGCGTGTGCGTGGGATGCTCGGAGTGGTGTGGCAGTCGCTGCGCTGTGGAAAAGGCGACCACGAAATCGCCGCTGCGGTGCGTGGCCACCGCGCCGGTGCGGCCCAGGCCCAGCGGCGCCCGGCGGGCCAGCCGGCCCAGTTGCCGTGCGTCCAACGGCGCGTCGGTGGCCAGCACCATGATGATGGAGCCACCCTCCGGCGTGGGATCGCCAGGCCAGTCGGCCAGCGCCTGGCCCACGGGCAGTCCCTGGATCAGCAATTGCCGTCGCCGGCCACAGTTGAGCACCACCAGCGCGCCCACGGTGTAGCCCCCGTGTGCTTCCTCCAGCCGACGCGAGCTGCTGCCGATGCCCCCTTTGAATTCGAAGCCGCTCATACCCGTGCCCGCGCCCACGTTGCCTTCC
>JACNHM010000378.1 GCA_014383605.1 Chloroflexota bacterium | reverse complement strand
GTCGGCGGGACTTCCGGCGTGGGCGTCGGCGGGAGCGGCGTGGCCGTGGGGAAGATCTCCGGCGTGGGCGTCTCCACCGGCGTCGGGGTGAAAGTCGGTTTCGGCGTGCGGGTAGGTGTGAGCGCGGGGGCTGGCGCGCGAGCGACCAGTTCCGTCAAGGCACAAGCCAGGCTGCTGGCCAGCACCAGGCTGGCGATGGTCAGCAGCAGCAAACTTCGTTTCGACATGGACGTGTTTCCTCCGAACGAATTTGACATAAGCATTCACTCGTCGCCTGAGTCGTGAAAAGCGAGAGTGATTGTATCACAAACCGCGCAAGGGGCAAACGGGAGGGCCAATCCTCACTTGCTCCGGCGACGGCGGCGCGGTGTGATCTGGCCGCGATAGCTGGGCGCGAGGAGAGCGAACGTGGTGCAGCGGGTGACATCCAGTATGCGGCTGGCCAGGCGTGGCTCCAGTTCCTCCATGGCCTTGGACGTCGTGATGACTGTGGGCAGCCGGGCGGTGTAGCGGTGGTTGAGGAGCTGAAACAGCTTTTCCTTGGCCCAGGGCGTGGCACTCTCCGTGCCCAGATCGTCGAGAATGAGCAGGGGAGCGGTGCGCACGGCCTCGAAGCGGCGGTCGAAGGAGACCTGGCTCTGCGGACTGAAGGTGGCCCGCAGGTGATCCAGCAGGTCAGGCACGACGATGAACATGGGAGTGACGTGGGCCAGCTCGATGCAGCGGTTGGCGATGGCCGCTGCCAGGTGGGTCTTGCCGCAGCCGTAGCTGCCGGTGAGGACCAGCCATCCCTCCGGGTCGGCCGCGTAGCTCTGGGCCAGGGCCAGGGCCTGTTTGAGGTTTTCGCGCTCTTCGGCGGGCAGTTCGTGCGTGCGCAGGTAGAAGCTATCAAAGGTCTGATCGGCGTGCAGCGGCAGGCTGCTGAGATCGGCGACGGCCTGATCCGCTCCGGCCAGACGGTAGTCGGGGGCCAGGAAGGTGTACATCGTCACCAGCGCCGGGTCCACCAGGCGGGAGCGCAGCCGCGGCTCCATGTCCTCCAGGCGGTGGTTGCTGGTGATAACGGTGGGCAACTGGGTGTTGTAGCGGTGATTGAGGAGTTGGTACAGCTTCTCCTGAGCCCAGGAGGTGCTGCTTTGCGCGCCGAGGTCGTCGAGGATCAGCAGCGGCGCCTGGCGCAGGGCCTGAAACCGTTCGTCAAAGCTGGTGGGGCTGTCGGGTGCAAAGGTAGCCCGCAGGTAGTCCAGCAGGTCGGGCACGATGACGAACAGGGCCGGTTGGCCTTGGGCGATGCGCTCGCTGGCGATGGCGGCGGCCAGGTGCGTCTTGCCGCAGCCGAAGCCGCCCAGGAAGAACAGCCAGCCCTGTGGTTCGGCGGCGAAGGCCCGAGCCAGGTCGTAGGCGTGGCGCAGGTTGCGGCGCTTGACCTCGGTCAGCCCCTGGCCTTCGGGCAGGAAGGTATCGAAGGTCATGCGGGCCAGGTGGCGCAGGTTGCTCACCTCCAGCAGATCGGTCAAACGTCGCGCTTCCTGCTCCGCCAGCCGGCACTGGCAGGGCACGGCGCGCCCGAAATCGGGGTGCTCCGGCGGCACGTCGTAGGTGATGAAGCCCAGCCCCTGACAAATCGGGCACACGTTGCCACTGGCAGAGTTTTGTCCGAGGGCTTTTGAGCTTTGAACTTCGAACTTTGGGTTTCTGCCCTCAGTGCTCGATGAACTCGGCATATTCGCCCCTGATGTAGCGATAGCGATCCTGGCGATCGCCTGGCTGAGATGTTGTGTCATCCTTGCCCTCGTTGCGCCAGCGTTCCAGGATGGCCCGTGCATAGCGCCAACGCCGTACGTTCTGCGCCACGGCGATGCGGAAGGCTTCTTCGATCCACTCCGCCGGATAAGTTTGCTCCGCTTCGCGCAGCTCTTCGGCGATCAGTGGTGTGAGCGGCCCGATGTTCTGTTCGTAGAGCACGAAGATGTTGGGCCGCGCCAGTTGCAGGCGGATGCTCTCTGCCCTGGCCAGCTCAGGAAGATCTGTCCAGTCGCCCCGCTGCAGCCGCGCCGCGATCTGGCGTCCCCCCTCGCTGTTCAGAAAGTACCATTCCTCTGTCCGATCATCGCGCTCCACGGTGGCCTGCAGCAGCGTGCCGCGGGCCACGGCCCGTTCCAGCCCTTGCCGCAGCGCTCTTGCGCCGGAGCGTTCGGCCGTCTCCAGGCCTTGCAGCAGCAGGTCGTCTGCCAGCAGTTCTTGCAGGCGGACGTAACGGAAAGCCCCTGTCTTCTGGCCCAGCAGCCAGAAGCAGTGCAGGGTGACCTTCAGCTCTGCCAGGTCGTCAATGGTCGGCAGCAGCTCGCTGAAGAAAAGGTCGGGAATGGGCGTGGCGCGCAGCTTGGCCGCCGGAAAACCAGCAAATCCTTTCACCGTCTATACCCCGGCATCGGCTAGGTCATCCCCGGTCCCGGTGTCCCCATGTACTCGTCGTACTTCTCCAGGGACTGTTTGACCAGATCGGAGAATTTGGTCAGTTTCTTGTGGAAGTAGAGCTCTATTGTCCTCGTGGGGCCGTGGCGGTGCTTGGACACGATGATCTCGGCCACGTTTTCGGGATAGGGCTTGTCTTGCCCTTTGAACTTATCGTACCAGTCGTCTTTCGTGTAGTACGCATCGTCGCGGTAGATGAAAATGACCACGTCCGCATCTTGTTCCAGGGCTCCGCTGTTATGGACAATGAAGTCATTGGCGACGAAGTTGTGCAAGCCAGGCACTGTGCCATCGTAGACGACTTCTTCGCCGTCTGGCTCAATGCTTTCAATCTGATCCCAATAAACGTCTGAGCCTGCTAGCTGGCTAATTTCTGGAGCGGGCAAGAAGCTGAAGATGCGGTTCATGCGCTCCCTGCTGATGCCGGACTTAAAAAGCGCTGAACCGCAGTATGACATCTCCAGGTTAGCCGCAAAGGTGCGCCAGCTTAGGCTGGCCTCGCGGCGAGCTGGATCTACGACGATATGCCAGGCCTCTTTGGGTATGATGTCGCAGTTGGGGTTGGCTTGTCGCCCAGCCAGCCGGGCACAGATGAGGGGAACATGAGCTGTTTTGCGACCAAAAGTGCCAACCTTCTCCAAGAACCGCAATTGCTCAGTCCTGCCACTGATGGTAACCGTATGTTGAGGTGAGTATCCGTCGCGTTGGGGCACCACTCTCACCCTGGCGTTGATACCCAGGGAAAGCAGCAAATGACGCACATCATCTGCCAGCGTTGCGCTACTAGAGGTGTAGTAGATCTGGGCACGGTTTCTGTTCTCGCTCCAGCGCACACACCCGTCAGTAGCCCATAAGTGGCGCAAGAACAGTGCGATTTGTTCCTCTGGCAAGCCAAACAGAGCTGGAGGCAGTATCTTCTCCCTGGAACGCTGACCGTAAATACCCAGTTCATCCAGCCAGGCGGCAATCGGATTCCTTACGCCATGAGTTAAGTGTTGGTTGGCTGAAAGGTAGATATGCGTCCATGATTGCTGCTGCACGCGCTTACTTGTCACGTCAAAAGCGGAAGCTGCTGACTCCACCGCTTCCAGGCATGCGGGGTCCTGGCTGGTATAATGCAGTGGCTGGCGCTTCACAAAGCATCCATCACCGATGAGATGAGCCAGCAGAATCAGCTTTTCTTCGGGCCATCTCTGTGGCTGTTGGGGCTCGGGGATGAGCCGAGGCACGGCAATGAAATCGCCGGGCGAGAGTGCATCCAGCCGTTTCCAACCATCAATTTGCAGGAAGGGGTGGTTGCCGCTGGCCCTGATGGCACGCCCTGTCCGAGTGCGGAGCTTGAACACCTTTTTTGTACCAGACGGGAAAACCTGATCCATCCATGTGGTTTTCAGCTGCAGATTGCTATCCAGGCCCCATACGGGGATTGGTCGCTCCAAGTCTGCCAGTTTGGCAATGGGTACCCGCTCGCCGGTATCAGCGCGCACTATCAGCGTGTCTCCCGGCAGACACTCTCGCAGGTCAGAAAGCTGGGGGCGCTTGTCGTGGCGGGATTCGACGGCGCGGGAAAGCTGTGATATGGCGATGAGCGGCACCTCCAGTTCACGGGCCAGCGCCTTCATCGAGCGGGAGATGTAGGAGATCTCCTGGACGCGGTTTTCGAAGCGCATGTCCGCGTGCATCAACTGCAGGTAGTCCACAATCAGCAGGTGCAGGTCGTGCTCTGACGTGAGGCGGCGGGCTTTGGTGCGCAGCTCCAGAGGCGATATCGCCGGCGTGTCGTCAATGAAGATGGGCGCGTCGGCCAAGACACCGGCCACTTCCACCAGTTTCGGCCAATCCTCTTCGTCTATCCTGCCCAGCCGCAAGCGCTGCGAGTCGATTCCCGTCTCCGAGGCCAGCAGCCTCTGCACCAGTTGCTCCGTGGACATCTCCAGGCTGAACAGGCCGACGCTGCGGCCATGTTTTTTGGCGGCGTGGAGGGCGATATTGATGGCCAGGCTGGACTTCCCCATGCCGGGACGGCCCGCAATGATGATCAGGTCGGATTTCTGCAGGCCGCCCAGAAGCCTATCCAGATCAACGAAGCCCGTGGGTACGCCCAGCAAGCCGTCCTGGTGCTGCTGCAGGTATTCGATGCGATCAATCACCTCCTTCATCACCTGCTTGATGGGCACCAGTTCCCGTTGGATGCGCCGCTCGGAAACGCCGAATATCTCCTGTTCGGCCTGGTCAACGACTTGATAGGCGTCCTCGCTTCCTTCGTAGGCCAGCACCGCGATGCGGCCAGCGGCGGAGATCAGCCGGCGCAGGACCGCCGTGCGCTCCACAATGTGGGCATAGTGCTCGACGTGGACGGCTGTGGGCACGGCGTTGATCAAGGCGGTGATGTACGCGGCGCCGCCCACCTCCTGCAACTGCTCTCGCCGCCGCAGTTCGTCGCAGAGGGTGACGAAGTCCACCGGTTCGCGGCGTTCGTGCAGGTCCAGGGCGGCCTGATAGATCCAGCCGTGTTTCTCGCGGTAGAAATCCCCAGCCTGCAGGAAGCTGGCGATCCTGATGATAGCATCGGGATCAATGAGCAGTGACCCCAGAACGGCCTCTTCCGCCTCCAGGTTGGATGGAATCATCTTGGTGGGTCTTTCGCTGGCGTCCATCTAGGTGTCCTCTTCTCCTTCGACGGTATTCAGGTCCAATTCCTCCAGGAACTCGCGGAAGACCTCCAGGTCTTCCGTGTCGCGCTGCCGTTGCATCTGCTGCCGCAGGTCTTCTTCCTTTTTCATGCCCGCCTGCGCCATCACCGCGCTGTCCACGAAGATCTTCGCTTTGGTGCGCACGGCCAGGGCGATGGAATCGCTGGGCCGGGCGTCCAACTCCAGTTCCTGCCCCCCCTGATCCAGCACCACGGAGGCGAAGAAGGTGTCGTTGCGCAAGCCGTGGACGACGACGTGCGAGACGCGGCCGCCCAGCGTCAGGATGGCCTGTTTCAGCAGATCGTGCGACAGAGGGCGCGGTGTTTCCATGCCCTGCAGCTCGATGGCGATAGCATCGGCTTCGTAGGGGCCGATCCAAATGGGCAGGTAGCGCTCTTCATCCACTTCCTTGAGCACGATCACACGATGCGGCGACATCAGGCTCATGCGCACGCTTTCGACAGACACTTCCAGCAGCAT
>JACNHM010000533.1 GCA_014383605.1 Chloroflexota bacterium | reverse complement strand
AGCCGCGTGCCGGGGTGATCCACCATCTGCGGGCCGTGGGTGTAGGCGATCATCGCCTCCCCCGCCGCGCCCACGGCCAGGGTCTTGCGCCCACCGCTGTAGCCAGCGTACTGGTGCGGCTCCACGATGCCGGTGGCGATGAGCAGGTCGGCGTCATAAGCTGCTCGGTGCACTGAGAGAGGGATGCCGCTCTCGGTCGTGCCCAGGTCCACCAGCGCGGCCGGGTTCTGCGGCTCGTTGTCAATGACGCGGTAGCGGGCCACTAACTCCGCGCCGAGCTTGATGACCTTCTCCTCCGGCGTGCTGGGTCGGTGCATGCCGATGCCGCACAGCAGGGTGATGTCCTCGTCCCGCACGCCAGCGGCAGTCAGCTCCGCCAGCAGCGCGGGCACCAGCAGATGATCGGGGCTGGCGCGGGTGATGTCGGTGAAGACGATGCAGGCGGTATCGTCTGGCCTGGCCAGCTCCCGCAGCGGCGGCGAATTCACCGGCTCCGCCAGCGCCTCGGCGATGGCCGCTTCCACGTCGGCGATGGGCGGTACCCTTTTCGATTCTACCACCGTGCCGTGCATCCCCAGCGGCAAAGCGAAGCTGATTTCGCCCTTGCCGTAGGGTATGGTGTAAGTCTTCTCTTCCATCAAGCTATCTCCTTTTGGGCCAAAGCGAAAGCGGGCAACTCTTCGATGTAGGCGATAGGCACCGGACGTCTGGCAGGCCGCGGGGAGTAGGTCAGTACTTTCAGGAAACGGTTAACCGGTGGCGTGGTGATAATCTTCAGCACTGTCTGACGCACGTCGTCAGGTATTTCGTCCAGTTTCAAACGGAAACCACGGGGGCCGGTCTCGGTCAGTCTGGCCAGTGCTGAGTAGCTGATCAGTCCTAAACTAAGTGGCTCCTCGTTTTCTCGATCAAAACGCAACATGATGTTGTCTGTGAGTTCGACAGTGCAAGTAGCCGGACCTCGCTTAAAGAATAGTTCCAGGATGTCACCTTCTTTGTCGTAATGACAATGAATGACGGCACCGTCCTCCAAAGGGATTTCGAACTCAACCAGCCACGAGAATCTTTGCTTCATGTTCCTTCACTCCCTTCATGCTTAGCTTTACCCCAAGCGGTGACAATGAAGTTATTCGGTTCAACTGTCTTGTCTGGCAAGATGCGGAGCCTGAAGGCCACAATCACCATAATGTGCGTGTAGCCTCCCGGCAGACTGTCACAGCGACAATAGTATCTGTAACTTCCGGGATCAATTGGCTCCTGGCGTCTTCGCCCTTTGCGGACTGCATCCAGCACGTCATCAAAGTGTCCTCTCAGCTCCTCGTGCTCCTCAATGATGTGCTTCCACCGCTCCTCAGTGATGTAAATCTCACGCCCACGGCGATCCCGCACCGTCCATTTGCGCACTGCCAGGCCTCCAGCACGTCTCCTTTGTCACAACAACCGCAGCCCGGTCGCCGTGGAGAACACGATGAGCAGTTGCCCCACGATGTAGGTCATCCACACCAGGTCGCCCACCAGCAGGAACTTGCCACCCTGAAACAGTCGGTGCCCCAGGAACACATCGGAGATGAGGAACAGCACCGCGCCCAGCGCCAGCGGCGCGAAGCAAGGCTCCTGCAACGCCAGGCTCAACGCCAGCCCCGCCATGGCTGCCAGCAGCAGCGCGTACCCCAACGAGCCGTAGTTGAGCACGGCATCAGTCTGCGGCGAGCGGATCAACGCCCACCACAACACCACGGCCAGGACGAGGAGGACTGCCAGGCCGATAGCCCGCGCCCGGCCGTCCTGCAACCCCAACACGCCCCCCAGTCGCAGGTAGCCGCCGATGTACAGCACGTGGGCCACGCCGAAAGCCCCCATGCCGAAGAGCACGTACTGGGGCAGCGGCAAGAGTTGGGCCATGATCACATCGCCCAGGAACGAGAAAGCCATGCCGAAAAAGAGCAGCGCGGCGTAAGCTGCCAGCGGCGTGCCGGACGCGCCGGCCAGCCACCATACCAGCGCGCACACCACCAGAATGGCCGACGAGAGTATCTTGCTGAGACGAGGGATGCGATTGATCCGTTCCTCGTCGAGTTGGCCAAAGGCAAAGCCCAGGATCAGCAGTGCGGCCCAGATGGCCAGCAGTGCATATAACAGCTTGACATGGGACATAGTGTACACCTCTGGTTTCAGGTTGCAGGGTTTCAGGTTTCGGGTTCGTTTGCCAACCTGAAACCTGAAACCACTAAAGATCGTACTCCACCCCCAACTCCCCCGCGATCTGCTGCATCGTGGCTACCGTCTTGGGATGCAAGGGGATTCCTTCTTGCCGGCGGCGCTCCTCTTCCTCGGCCTCCTTCTCTCCGTGGATGTAAATCCGCTCCGCTCCCTCCGCCGTGGCGCTGCCCTTCAGTCGGCGGATTATGTCGTCCATGGTAGCTTTGAACTCGCCCAGAGGACGGAAGGCATCAACCCGGATGGCGCCGAAGAAGTGGCCCACGTCGGCGGGCAGCGGCTTTCCCTCTGGCGTCTTCGGATAGATGGTGTTGGCGTAGCCGGCCCCTGGCAGTACCCCGCTCAGGATGTCCACCAGCAGCGCCAGGCCATATCCCTTGTAACCTCGAAACTGCTCGCCCTCCCCACCCAACGGCAGCAGGCCACCACCAGCGCGGGCCAGCAGATTGTCCAGCACCCGGTGGGCGTCGGCGGTGGCCACCCCATGCTCGTCCGTGGCCCAGCCCAATGGCAGCGGCTTCTCCTGCCGGTCGTACACCTCCAGCTTTCCTCGCGGCACGGTGCTGGTGGCCATGTCCAGCACGAAGGGACGTTCCTCGCCAGCCGGGGCGGCCACGCTGATGGGATTGGTGCCCAGCATGGCGTCCTTGCCGAAGGTCGGCACCACCAGCACCGCAGCATTGGTCATGGAGATGCCGATCATCTCCTGCTCCAGGGCCATCAGCGCGTAGTAGGCGGCGATGCCGTAGTGGTTGGAGTTGCGCACCGCCACGAAGCCGACGCCCACCTCCTGGGCTTTTGCGATGGCCAACTTCATGCCTCGCACACCGACCGGCTGTCCCAACCCGGCCCCGCCGTCTATCAGGGCCGTGCCGGGGGTCTGGTGCACAATCTCGATGTTTGGGCGGGCCAACATCACTCCGTCCCGCAGGCCGTCCACGTACCGCTTCAGGCGAGCCACGCCGTGAGAGTCAATGCCGCGTAGATTAGCTGCCACCAGAACGTCGGCGGTCACAACCGCGTCATCGGCCGGGACGCCCATCTTCTCGAAGACCCGGCTAGAGAAATCGCGCAGTGGATCCGCCCAAACTTTAACACCTGCTTCTTGGCTCATAGCTATCACTCCTTTGTGTGAGATTCTGGTCAATACGAGCAAAAGGGGAGCTTCAAACAGCCCCGATGCGGGCTATCGCCGAGTTCCCCTCAAAATCGCTGTCACCGCCACCATCGGCGAGATTGTTCTCATGTTTACATCATCTGGCCACGCCACTAGCTCACCCTCTCAGGCCTTCGTCCTCGATATCCAACAGGCGCTGCAAGGCAGTTACCGCTACCTCCAGCATTGATTCGTCAGGCTCGCGAGTGGTGAGCCTTTGTAGAGTCACACTGGGCGTGATAACCAACACCCTCATCAACGGATTGTCACGGTGGGCGGCGCCGAACTTGATCAGTTCGTAGGCCAGACCAGCTATGACGGGAATGAGAACTAAGCGCGAGAGGATGCGTAGCGCCAGCGTAGGCCGTCCAAACAGGGAGAAAACCAGAATGGCGATCACTGCAAAGATCAATGTAAAGCCGGTACCACAGCGTGGATGAGCCATGCTGTAAACCTTGATAGCATCCGGTTCCAAGGGAGCTCCATCCTCGTAAGCGTTGATGGTCTTGTGCTCAGCTCCATGGTAGGCGAAGACGCGCCGGATGTCGGGGATGAAGCCAATGGCGTAGACATAGATCAGGAAAAAAGCGAGGCGGATCAGCCCTTCGAAGATATTGCTGACCAGCGATGAAGCAATGTAGCGATCCACGAGCCTAGCCAGGAACAAAGGACCGAGGAGAAAAACACCTATGCCGATTACGAAGGAAAAGGCCACGGAACCCCAGGCAATCGGCCCACTGAACTCAACTTCTTCCTCTTCCAGGGCTATATCGGCCGAGAAAAGCAGAGCGCGCATGCCCAGGACCAATGAATCCCAGAGCATGATCATGCCCCGCAGGAAAGGGAGTTTGGCAATCCGCCCGCCGTATATCCTGGCGTTTAGAGGTTCGCTGTGGATGGTTATCTCGCCTGTAGGACCTCGGACAGCCACGGCCATGTGCTTGGCCCCGCGCATCATTACCCCTTCCATGACCGCCTGTCCCCCGTAGTTGAATTCACTCAAGTTATCTGCCTCCATTTCAAAATCGAACCTGATTGTACACCAGACGGCGCCAGGTGTCAACTTCTGGACGCACCTTTACGCCAGACCCAACTCTTGCAGCTTCTCATCGGTAGGAACGCCTTCGGCTGTCCAGCCCCGCAGTTGGTAGTACTCCTCTAGCATGGGCTCCAGATCGGGCAGCACGCCGGCCGCGCTGCCGCTGGGGCGGGCGTGGGTCAGAAGCCGCCGCGGCAGGGTGTCATCTGCTCTGGTGACGCCCAACCGAAGGTTGATCATCCGCTTGAGGTTGAAGAGCCTCTCCCCGGCGCGGATGAGGTCGTCGCTGTTCCAATCCCAGCCCATAGCCAGGTTCAGCCACTCCACCACCGTTTCCGGTCCCACCATACCCTTGATGATGAACTTGCACAAACCCAACGGATTGTAGACGCTCAGGTAGTTCTGGAAGTCGTAGACAACCTGGGCCTTACCATCGCCGTCCAGACGGTCGTGCTCCCCCGCCTGGCCCCACTCCTCCCATTCCAGGCCATAGCCCCGCCAATAGGACAGCCCTTCGAGGTGACAGCCTCCCCGGTTGGCGGTAGCGTAGTTGACGGCCATGTCAACGAAAGCCCGTGGGTCGTGCATGGCGATAGCCAGCCCCTTGGCGTGAATGGCCATCTCCTTTGCCTCAGGCCCCAACTTCTCGGCCGCGGCCTTGACCCCGTCGGCCAGCACATCGCCAACCCCCTCGCGTCGCGCTATCTGCTCCACCAACTGCAAGATGGCCTCGGCGTTGCCCCATTCAAGCTCCAGGCCGCCGGTGTCTTCGGCCGTCAGCACCCCCTTCTCGTAAGCCTCCATTGCCAGGGCGATGACCGCCCCGGTGGAGATGGTGTCCAGGCCATAGCGGTTGCACAGGTGATCGGCCTGGACGATGGCCTCAAGGTTGTCGTTCAAGAGCAGTGCCCCAAAGGCTGCCAGGGTCTCATACTCTGGGCTGTGGCCCTCTAGCCCGGCATTGGGGCCTTCGGTGATCTTGATCTCCTTGCCGCAGGCGATGGAACAGGCAAAGCAGCGATAGTGCTGGTCGAGCATAGTGGCCACGATGGTCTGGCCAGAGGTCTTCTCGGCGCCCTCTTTCCAACTACCCAACAGCCAGTTCTTGATCGGTAGATCGCCGTAAACCTCCGTCGCTGGCACCCCGCCCGCCGTGCCGAACTCCGACATGGCCAGGGAGTTCTCCTTGATCCAGGCCGTGTCCTCCCGCACGCGGCGACGCAACCCCTCCCGGTCG
>JACNHM010000330.1 GCA_014383605.1 Chloroflexota bacterium | reverse complement strand
GCGCCGGGGCGGACGCCGGTGGGCAGGATGAAGATGTGGATGTCCTCACCTTTGAGGGTGAGGATCGGCCCGCCCACGGTGGTCCAGCCGCCGTTGCCAGGGCCGGCGAAGGGCGGCATCACCCGGCTGCCGGTGGGGTCGTCGTCGGGGATGAAGATCCACCCCGTTCCCTGGCCCAGGTACTCGTTGTGCCCGCTGTCCAGGTCACGATAGACCGCGCCGACGTACTGGAACTTGAAGTCGTTGGGCTGGTCGCCCTGCACGCCGACGCCCAGTTGATCGTCATACAGGGTATCGAGCCGCCAGTAGCCGCCAGTTTGACCGTCCTCGGCCACCAGCTCGCGCACGCGCACGCCGGGGCGTTGAGATGAGCGGTAGCTGTAGGCGATTTGATCTGCATCGTCGGGCGCCATCTGCACCGGTCGTCCCGAACGCGTGCTGATAAAGAGGGGAATCTCGCCCGCGTCGAATCGCTCACTGAGACTGCCGGGACTGCTCAAGGGCACCTCCTGCCGCTCCGCACGGGCGCGGACGGCGGCCTCAATGACGCCCACGGTGTCTTGCACGCTGGCTCCCAGGACGAGCGAGTCGCCTCCATAAGCGCCATCGCTCATGCGGGTCCACAGGATGTCGCCGTTAAAGTAGGGGTTGAAGGTGTGGGAGATGGCGCCGGACGGGATGGTCAGGTCGCGACTGGCCACAAACCAGTGATTATTGGGGATGTAGGTGAGGCTGTCCAGGCCGCACCGACCTCGAGCGATCAGGTCGGCCTCGTTCTCAGGGGTCATAACCACCCCGCCCCAGGTCATGGCGCCCATGTAGAGGGTGCCGTTGGGGTCAGTGTAGGTGGCGGTGAGGTCTACGCGGTACTCACCGTGATGCGTGAAACGTGATGCGTGATCGGGTGCGCTGAAGTAGCCGTAGTCGTTGGCGTGGCCGGTGATGGTGTGGGTGATGGCCTGGGCCGGGTCGGAGCCGGGATAGAGGGTGATGGTGAGGGTTACGTCGGCGGGGACGCGGGGGTAGAATTGCATGGCCGGGTTGAAGGCGTCGCCCACCTGGAAGGGGGTGCCGGGCAGGACGCCGGGGTCTATGTCCAGCGGGTGAGCGATCCACAGGTCGTAGGTGCCGCCGCCGGCATAAGTGTTGCCCCAGAGGTCGCTGACAGTGCCGGTCATGGTGATGACGTGATGGCCGTATTGATCAAATGTGACCCGGAACCGATCGGAGGCCGCCTTGAGCGAGTAGACATCATCCATCTGGACGGTGCCGCCGTTGAGATCCTGCCCCCCTCGGGTGGTTTTGGTGCGGTTGAAGGACTGGGCGAAGGCTTCGCAACCCAGATCACTGCTGGCGCCGTCGGGCTCCAGCATCGTCACGCAAAGTTGGCCGCCGGGCAGCTCGAGGGGGATCAGCGGCGAGGTGGGCATGCGCCGGTCGGTGAAGGAGATCATGGGCAGGAAGGGCTCCAGGCGATAGGTGATGGGCTGGCCGCTGCGCACGTCTACCGGTGGGGTGTAGTAAGGTGCGCCCTGGGTGACGATCTGCGAGGCCAGATTGAAGACTTCGCGATCTTCGCGAGCGCCGGTGCCCCGCGTGCCCTGCACAAAATCATCCGCCAACAGCCGCCAGATCAATTTCGGATTTCGGATTTCGGATTTCGGATTCTCCATTCCGCAATCCGCATTCCGCAATCCGCAATCCACCCTGATGGGTGGCAGGACGGCTTCGTGGGGGTAAAAAGTATAGTGAACCACGTTGGCTGCCAGCCAGGTAGTGTCGGTAGGCACCCCACTGAAGTCCATCCAGAAGGTAGGACGGTAGGTGCCGGGCAGCACGTCCTCTGGCAGGCGACCGGTGGCGTTCAGGTCACCCTCGATGGCGTGGCCTCCGGCGTAACGCAGGTTGGTCACGTCGAAGCTAGTCTCCAGCCCCTCGCCGGCCCGCCCTGGTCGCTGGATGGGGAACCCGCTGGGAGTGAGCATGGTAGACATGAAGTAGTTCTCTCCAGCCATCGGCTGACCATCCTGATTGAATAACATCATCAGGCCTCCCCAGCCCTGTACAGATATCGCCTCCACGTCTGTGGTCGCAGTGATGGCAGGACCGTACAAGTGCATCGTGCCCTCGATCTGAAACAGATCGCCTGGGGCATAAGCCTCGCCAGTCGCTGGGGGCGTGCCTGGCCCGTCGTAGAGGTAGACATTTAGGCCGCCGTCGCCGTCGCCGATGAACAATGTCCCGTCGGCGACCGTGGGGGTGGCGCGATTGCCGACGTCAATGCCGGGATACATAGTGGTGACGAGTTCCCAGGCAGGGCTCTCTGCCGTGCCGGTATTACGCACATAGGCCAGTGAGCCGCTTTCCAGACCCGCCAGCAGGTCCAGGTCGCCGTCCTGATCCACGTCAAAGAAGGCCGGCGCGCTGTACTCGCCCAGGTGGAGATCGGCATAGGGCTGCACGGGCGTGGCCCAGGCCGGCGCGGTGGGCGTGCCGGTGTTCTCCACGAAGGTCAGCGTGCCCCCTTCGTCGCCGACGAACAGGTCTAGATCGCTGTCGGCGTCAATATCCACGAAGACGGGGGTGCTCCAGCCGCCCACGTCCAGTCCAAGCCAGTTATCAGTGATCAGTGACCAGTTGGGGGTTTCAGGCGTGCCATCGTTGCGGTAGTAGCGGATGTTGCCGCCGGCCCCTGGCCCCTCCCAACTGCCCTCGCCGATGAACAGGTCGTCATCGCCATCGCCGTCCATGTCGGCGAAGGTGGGGAAGGCATGGGGATGGTTAGTCCAGGGCAGGGTTAGCAGGACACCGTCGGGTCGCCAATCGGCGCTGGTGGCGGTGCCGACGTTGGTGTACTGGAAAACGCTACCGTGGGCCTGGCCGATCAGCAGATCCAGGCGGCGACCGGTCACCCGGAACGCCAGGGCGGGGCCGGTGTCGCCTCCCAGCACGAAGGCAAACGAAAAAGCATGTTGGCTCCAGGAAGAGGGGAAGATGCAAAAGCCATTCCCCCCCCCCAACCCCCCCCGGGGGAGGAAGGGGGGAGGCCTCCCCCCCCCAGAAAGGTCGGGGGGAAGACTCCCTCTCCCCTTGAGGGAGAGGGTTGGGGTGAGGGTGGAGATGCCATTGCAGAAGAAGCGCAGGTTCCCCCAGTGCTCGCCAATGATCAGATCACTGACGCCGTCGCCGTCCCAGTCGCCGGCACCGGGACTGGTGCCACAACTGCCACCGCCGTAGCCGATGGGGTCGCTGGCCTGGCGCGTCCAGGTGGGGCTTACAGGCGTGCCTCCTCGTTGATACCAGACCAATTGCCCACAGAGCCCCAACAGCAGGTCGAGGTCAGCGTCACCGTCGAGATCCACAAAGGCCGGTTGCAAGCCCTCACCCGCCTCGCTGATGTTGCCGTAGCTAGTGGTCTGCTGCGTCCAGGCCGGATTGGTGAGCGTGCCGGTGTTCTTGAAATGGTAGAGCGTACCACCCCCGTGCCCAACCAACAAATCCAGATCCCCATCGTTGTCGAGATCAGCCAGGGCCGGGGCCGCCCCGTTGCCAGTAGCCAGGGCGACGTCGGCTGTGTCGTCGCTGTAGTAGATGGACACTGTACCGTTGCCCGCGCCCACGAACAGGTCAGGCGCGCCGTCGCCGGTCACGTCGGCCAGGGCAGGATAGGCCCAGTCGCCGGTGTCCACACTGGCATAATCGGCCGTCTCAAATTGCCAGTCGGGGGATGCCGTGCTGCCCTCATTACGGTAAAGCACCAGGTGGCCGGAGCGTTCGCCTACCAGCAGATCCAGATCGCTGTCATTGTCCAAATCGCCCAGGGCGGGGTGGGTCCAGTTGAGGCCGCCCAGGTAGAGGCCGGGCACCACCTGGCCGTCGTAGGTGCCGGTCAGCACCCGCGTCCACTGGCCCTCGACGACCACCGGGCCGATGGTGCCGGTGATGGCCCAGGCCGAACTGACGTAGTTGCGGGTTTGGGCAGGGTCGTCGGTAAAAAGCTCGACGGCCCCGGCGGTAGCGAAGGGTAGCTCATACTCACCGCCGGTGTGGGTATGGGGCACGTTGATGATGGTGCCGGGGAAGGGATTGAGCCCCTCGGAGACGCCGACGTCCAGGTCGTGCCATCGCCAATCGGTGGGCGGGCCATGCTTGATCATGATGGCCGAGCCGGGCGGGGCGTAAATCTGGGCAGTGAAGCTGCCATCGTCCTCCGAGATGGCGTGGGCCTGATGGCTACTGTTCAGGTTGACCAGGAAGACGTGGGCCAGAGGCAGGGCCGCGCCCTTTGTGCCGGTGACAGTGGCCTCGCCTAGATCGTCCATCGGGCCGATAGTGATCTTAGAAGCGTCAGGCGGGTCGTAGGGGATGGGATGCACCCAAGTGGTACGCAGCGGCAGATCCACCACCTGGTCCATGGCGCGCAGATCGAAAACCTGGGTAGTCTCGTAGTAGGGGTCGGGCGGAAAGGGAACGATGACGTAGTAGACGTCAGGCGGCAGGACAGCCCGGTAACGGCCCGGAGTCCCGTCCCAGTCCAGCCTGTATTGAGGCCCATCCCCATATGGGTGGTACAGGGGCACTGTCCTGACCCACACCCCTTCTGTGATCGGCAGGCCATCCGCACCGGTGAGCCGCACACTGAGCAGGTAACCGTTGGACAGGGCAAAGTCCTGAGTGAAGCTGGCGGTGATGCCGCTCAGCTGCAGCGTCGTCTGCGCCAGCCGCGTCGACACCGGCGGACAGAGGAAGAACCACACGTCGCCTTCCGTCCGAATGGTGACCCTGTAGAAACCTGTCGCATCCGTCGTCGCCACCTGCGCGTCCTGGGGTGAGCCGACGCTGACCTCCACATCGCGCACCGGACCGCCGGGACCGGCGACGGTGCCGGAGACGGTGATGGAGTTGGAGACGGTGGCGAGGTCGGGGGTGAGGGGAACAGCGGTGGTGACAAGAGCGGAGATAGTAACGGTGGGTTGTTCTGAAGCTATACTGGCTCCACAGGCGATCGCCAGCATCAGAACAAGCAGGCCCATGGCCCAAGTTGTTCGTTTCTGCAACATGGTTGATGCCTCCTTTCCACTTTACTTTCTCGGCAACAGAAGAATGAGGGGCAGGCCCAGCAAGGTGACGACGGCGCTGGCGGTGAATGCCAGGCGCAGCCCGAACAGGTCCCCCATCGCCCCAAGCACCACTACCACCACCGAGCCGAGGACGAAACTCAGCGACATGTAGACGCCGTTGGCCAGCGCGCGGTTCTCAGGAAAGCTCTCCTGCACCAGGGCCATGATGACGGGCGTGACGGACAGGGCAATGAAGCCCATCACCAGCAGGAGGGGGAAGCGGAGCCAACCGCCAATCGTCAAAAAGGCGAACATGAGAAACGGCGTCGCCAGCATCGAAATAAAGAGAACCAATCGGCGGCCCAGCCGGTCGCTCATCGTGCCCCCCAGCAGCGCGCCCACCACACCCCCCGCTTCCAGAAGCGAGAGGGAGGCCCCGGCAAACCAGAGGTCGGCGCCCTCCTCGCTCAGGAAGGTGGGCAGGTAAGTGGTCAGCGACCTGACCATGAAAGAGCGCGCCACGATGATGCCTGCCAGCGGGAGCAGAAGCGGCCCCATGCTCCGCAACGCCTGTCGCCAGGGGAGCCCCTGACCAGCG
>JACNHM010000371.1 GCA_014383605.1 Chloroflexota bacterium | reverse complement strand
TTAACCAGGGCATGAGCGGCGCGGGTGTCTTGGACATTGAACGCAACCTGGTCGTGGGGATAGTCTCTGAGACCTGGTTCCCCGACCTTTCCACCAAAGACCGCGACACCGCCTGGGCGGTCAACGCGCGCGTGCTGAGCCTGGAGCCACTCAACCTGCCGATGCGAGACGCGCCTCTTGAAAAAGGCGCAGCGCCTCAACCCAAAACCGACATCGCAGCAGCGCGAGCGGCGGTGGCCCCCGACCTGGGCATCGAGTGGAACGACGCCCCGGCCTCGCTGGAGGAATGGGTTGGACGCGATGACCTGCTGGCGGCCACCAGCCGCGACTGGGCCGACCCAGAGCGCCGTGTGACCGGCCTCATCGGTTTTGGCGGCGAGGGCAAGAGCAGCCTGGCCCGTCGCTGGCTGGACGACCTACTGGCAGACGAGTCTCAGCCCCAGCCCGACGGCGTGTTCTGGTGGGGCTTCTACACCAGGCCCAGCGTGGACGAGTTCTTCGAGGCAGCGCTGAAGTACATGAGTGGCGGGCGCATTGATCCGCGCCGGGTGCCATCGGCCAACGTGCGGGCGCAGGTCATCGGCGCGATGCTGGGCGCGGGACGCTACCTCTTCGTCCTGGATGGGCTGGAGGTGATGCAGCACCAGGAGGGCGACCAGTACGGCTTGCTCAAGAGCACCGACCTGCGTGAGTTCCTGAGCTACTTCGCCGCGCCGGAGCACCAATCCTTCTGCCTGATCACCAGCCGCGCCCCGGTGCTGGATCTGATGGACTACACCACCTACACCCACCGCGATGTGGAGCGCCTCAGCCCCGCCGACGGGCGCGCGTTGCTGCGCAGGGTGGGTGTGACAGGCGATGACGCCGCGCTGGACAAGGTGGTGGCGGACTGGGACGGCCACGCGCTGACCCTGGGCCTACTAGGTGGATACCTGGCCGAGCGGCACGGGGGCGACGTGGCGTACATTGGCGAGATCCCCCCGCCGACGGCGGACGAGCCCCGCTACCAGCGCGTCCACCGCGTGCTGCGCCGCTACGACGAGCACCTGACCGATGCCGAGCGCGCCTTCCTGATCCTGTTCAGCGCCTTCCGCACGCCGGTTGAAGAGGCGGCTTTTGAGAAGGTGTTCCAGGCCGACATGGGCGCCGACGCCCTCAACGCGCCGGTCGTCGCCTTGGATGACACAGGCTTTGAGGTGATGATTGAGCGGCTGCTGGCATACCGAATCCTGTGGCACGACCCCCACGCCCGCCACTACACGGCCCACCCACTGATCCGCAACCACTACCTGGCGCTCCTGACCGCAGGTGACCGCGCCCAGGCCCAGGACGCGCACGAGCGCATCAAGGACTACTACCTGGACCTAGCTGGAGACACGCCACAATTCCCCACCCTGGAAGACCTGGCGCCCCTGATCGAGGTGGTGCACCACGCCTGCCGCGCCGGGGCGTATGATGAGGCATACCGTATCTACGATGAGCGTATCAGCCAAGGTGACCGCTTTGTGATTGTCCATCAACTAGGAGCTTATGAAACTACACTGGCGCTGATGCTGGAATTCTTTCCCGGCGGCGACACCTCTCAAGAGCCGCAGGTGAGCGATGCAAAGGACAAGAGCTGGATCCTGAACGCAGTCGGCTACCGCCTGATGAGCCTGGGGCGCTTGAGCGAAGCGCCGCCGTTCTACGAGCGCGGCACTGCGATGGACCTGGATGTGGAAGACTGGCGCAACGCCAGCAAAAGCTACCAGAACCTGGCGGACCTACACGCCCTTCTCGGCGCGTTGGTCGCCAGTGCGGACGCCGCCCGTGAAGCGCTGGCTCTGGCCCGTCGCGCGAAGTATCAACTCTTCGAGCAACATTCGCTGTTTTACCAGGCGTGGGCTGCCTATTTGGGCGGTGACCTGGAGGAGGCAAACGCAACCTTCCAGCAAGCAGAGACATTGCAGCAGGAAGTCTACCCGGATGTGCGCTATCTGCACAGTCTGATGGGTGTCGGGCACGCCGACCACCTGCGGCGCACCGGGGATGCGGACTACGTCCGGCGCGTCACGGAGGCAAACCTGGAGATTTGTGAGCGCAATCGCTGGGCCGAGCAAATCAGCCAGTGCCACCGCATCCTTGGCGACTTGGATGCCGATGCGGGCCAGCGCGAGAACGCCCGCGATCACTACGACCAAGCGCTCAGAATCGCGCGGGGCATCACCGAGCGTGCTGTCCTCACTGAGGCGCTGCTAGCTCGGGGGCGCTGGGCCGCGCGGCATCTACGGGATGCGCCGGCGGCATTCAGCGACCTGAACGAGGCGCTGGGCTACGCCGTGGACGGCGGCTACCGCATCTACGAGGCAGACATCCGCGTGGCGCTGGCCTGGGCGCACTTGGCGGCGGGCAATCCCACCCGGGCGCGCCAGGAGGCGGAGCGCGCCCAACAAATGAGCGCGGACATGGGCTATCACTGGGGACAGGTGGACGCGGCGGAGGTGTTGGCGGCGCTAGATTAGGACAGAGGAAAGCTGCCGCAAAGAGCCACCTGCGCTATCCGTGCAAGTGGCTCTTTCCCTTGCCAAAAGGCCGAAATCTGCTATACTATTCGGGTCGAGGAGAAGCTCATCACAGGAGGGAGTACATGGATATCAAAAATCTGCGCTGGTGGGGATGGGGTACGCTGGATCAGTCCTTTGATTTGAAAGGCCGCACGGCCTTCTGGCCTGGGCTGGAGCGGATGCTCGAGGCACCCAGGGATCGGGAGCCGCGCCCGCCGGTCACGCTGGAGGACATTGATCTGCGACCCACCCGGCTCGACGACCGACGGCTGACCTCGCTGCGCAAGCTGCTGGGCAACGAGGCGGTCTTCACCGACCGACGCGCCCGCATCGAGCACGCTTACGGCAAGAGCTACCGCGACCTGGTCCGCGTGCGCGCTGGCTACGTTCCCCACCCGCCCGACGCCGTGGTCTACCCCGCTGATGAGAATCAAGTGGCCGCGCTGCTGGCCTGGGCCGCCGATAGCGACGTCGCCGTCATTCCCTTCGGTGGCGGCAGCTCGGTGTTGGGTGGGGTTGAGCCCCAACCGGGCGACCGACTCTGCCTCACCATCGACCTGGCCCGGCTGGATGGCGTGCTTTCGGTGGACCTGGTCTCGCGCACGGCACGCATCCAGGCCGGCGCGACGGGTCCAGAAATGGAGGCCCAACTGAACGCGCAGGGTTTCACCCTGGGCCACTTTCCCCAGTCCTTCGAGTTCTCCACCCTGGGGGGATGGATCGTCACCCGCGCCGCCGGGCAGAACTCCATCGGCTATGGCAAGATCGAGGACATGACCCAGGCCGTGCGGGTCGTCACTCCGGTTGGGGTCGTGGAGACCCGCGACACCCCAGCCACCGCCGCCGGCCCCAGCGTTCTCTGGCAAATGATCGGCTCCGAGGGCGCCTACGGCGTGCTGACCGAGGCCACCATGCGCCTCCACCCCCTGCCAGAAGTGCAGGACTACCGGGGGTTGCTCTTCCGCACCCTCGGCGACGGGCTGGCCGCCTTCCGCGACCTGATGCAGAGCGGCCTGCATCCCGCCATCATCCGCCTCTCCGACCCGCCGGAGACCGAGGCCTACGCGCTGATGTCCCACGAGCACCACGGGCTACGCAAGCTGTTCGACAAGGCGCTGGAGGGATACCTGGGACTTCGCGGCTACGGCCTCGACGACAGTTGCCTGATGATCCTGGGTTTCGACGGCCGCCCCGACGACGTAGAGTACCGCTTGAATCTGGCGCTGGAGATCTACCGGGACCATCGGGGGCTGCACCTGGGCCGCAGCCTGGGCCGCTCGTGGCAGCGCGACCGCTTCGCCCAACCCTACCTGCGCGACGACCTGCTGGACAACGGTGTGCTGGTAGACACGCTAGAGACCGCCGCCACCTGGTCGAATCTGACGTCGGTCTACGAAGCTATGACCGCGGCGCTGAAAAACGCCATCGCTGCCACCGACGGCGGCCCAGGCGCGGTGCTGACCCACGTCTCCCACGCCTACCCATACGGCGCGTCCCTCTACTCTACTTTCCTGGGACGCCAGACCTCGTCCGACCCGCTGGAGAACCAGGAGCAGTGGCGCACCATCAAGCGCGAGACCACGGAGGCGATACTGGTAGCCGGCGGCACGCTGACCCATCACCACGGCGTGGGGCGAGATCACGCGCCCTGGCTGGAGGAAGAAATCGGCCCGGTGGCGATGCAGGCCCTGCGCGCTCTCAAGCAGACCTTCGATCCGGTCGGGATTATGAACCCGGGCGTGCTATTGACGCCTGACGTTTGACGTTTCACGTTTCACGAGTTCAGGAGGTCAGATTCTTGTCTGATTACATCGTCGCAAATTCCCGCCCCTTCTCCTGGGCCAGCCGGGCCGAGAACCTGGACCGGCTGGCCCAGGAGACCCTCGACCTGCTGATCATCGGCGGGGGCATCACCGGCGTGGCGGTGGCGCGCGACGCGGCCATGCGTGGCTTCCGCACCGCGCTGGTCGAGAAAGATGACTTCGGCAGCGGCACCAGCAGCCGCTCCTCGCGCCTGATCCACGGCGGCATCCGCTACCTGGAGTACATGCAGTTCGGGCTGGTCTTCCAAAGCTGCAACGAACGGCGTACCATGCGCAAGATCGCTCCGCGCCTCGTACGCCCGCTGCCCTTCCTCTACCCGCTCTACCGAGGGCAGAAGCCGGCCCCGTGGAAGATGCGCCTGGGCCTCACCGTTTACGATGCCATGGGGTTTTTCCGCAACGTGCAGAACCACCGTTGGCTGCAGCCAGACGAGGTGAAGCGGCGCGAGCCGTTGGTGGCCGGCCGTGGGCTGCTGGGCGCGGCCCGCTTCTACGACGCCCGCGTTGACGACGCCCGCCTCACCCTGATCACGGCCAAGTCAGCCCACGGCCACGGCGCACTGCTGGCCAACTACACCCGGTGCGTTGGCTTGCTCAAGGCCGGTGGGCGCGTCGTCGGCGCTCAGGTGATAGACGACAGAACCGGTCACGAGATCGAGGTGCGCGCCCGGGTGATCATCAATGCCACCGGCGTGTGGGTTGATGAGGTGAGTGAGTTAGATGAGCACTTCAAGGGCGGGATGACCCGCCCTACCAAAGGCATCCATCTGGTCATCCACCGCGCCAAACTCGCCAGCCAGCACGCCGTGGCCTTCGACGTGCCGCGCGACGGGCGCCACGTCTTTCTCATTCCCTGGGGCGACTTTGCCCTCATCGGCACCACTGATACCGACTACGATGGCCCGCTCGATGCCCCTGCCGCCACGCGCGAGGACGTCGAATACCTGCTGGAGGCGGTGCAGCATACCTTCCCCGGCGCCCAGATGAGGCCAGATGACGTCATCAGCACCTTCGCCGGACTGCGTCCGCTGCTCTTCGCCGAGGGCGGGAGCTACGCTCTCTCGCGCGAGCACCAGATCGTGGAGAGCCCCTCGGGGCTGATCACCGTCGCCGGCGGCAAGCTGACCACCCACCGGCTGATGGGCAAGCAACTGACCGACCGCGCCGAAAAGCGGCTGGCTAAGGAATTCGGCGTGCATCAACAGTGCGATTGCCACACCAAAGAGCCGCTGAGCGGTGCGCAACTCGGCCAGGCGCCTGTGTCAGGTCAGGATGAGCAAGTGTCCCGCCACCTGATCGAGACCTACGGCTCCGATGCGGCCT
>JACNHM010000556.1:3311-5712 GCA_014383605.1 Chloroflexota bacterium | reverse complement strand
TATCCTCTCCTCGCCGTGAACGACCAGCCTGTCCTTGGCGAAGTGACCGATCATGACAATGTCAACTTGACACGCCTGGCTGCCTGGATTGGACACAACCCTCTCCTCTGGAGCGTTTTTCATTCTCGCCAGCAAGTGAAACGTCAAACGTGAAACGTAAGGGGGCTTTCGCGTTTTACGCTTTACGTTTTACGCTTTACGTCTTACGCAGTGCTACATTCCCTCCACGACCACTGGTATCTCCTCCAACAACACCCTATCGCCAATCACGTTCCCCTGTTCATCCAGCAGCGGCAGGCGTGCACCCGTCGCCGGATCGTACAGCCCGATTTCCAGCAGATGCGGCCCCGGCTGGGCGTCAGCAGCGATCTGGAAGCGGTGCTCATCCGCCAGAACCTCTCCCGGCAGCCAGCTCGTGGTGGGTAACGCGCCAGCGCCTGGCGGGCTGTCATCCTGACCGCGGAAGCGCCCCTCGCCGTCGAGCAGATGCACGAAGACGGTGTAGGGGACGTCCATCAGCGCTTCGGCCCGCCAGTACAGGGTGAGGGTGACGGTGGAGGAGGGATGGGGGACGGGGGATGAGACGGCCAAGTCGTAGCCAACCAGCAGCGCTTTGTCAGCAAAGTTGGCCTCAACGCGGTATGGGGGTGTGGGCGGGGCGAAATCGTGCGCGCGGCCCACGACGTGCACCTGAGCCAGCGTGACGTGATCCCGCCGTCCGGCGCGCAGCCGGGTGGCGTCGGCGGCGCGGAAAAGGCCGGCGATCAGGGTGTAGCGGCCATCGGCCAGCGTGGCGGGAAGGCGCAGCGCGGCCTGCGTGTGCAGCAGGTTGCCGGCCCGCCAGCGGCTGCTGGGATAACCCGCACCGGGCGGCGCTTCCCACGCTGCCGCCAGTTGGCCCTGGCGATCCAACAGTTGCAGGAAAGCGATGTAATCCTCATCCAGGTCTCGCAGCGCCTGCCAGAAGAGGCTCACCGGCAGCAGGTCGCCCGGCGCGAGAGGGCCTTCGTCGCCGCTGTGCCCCAGGAAACGCACACTTCCGCCCAGATCCACGCGCTGCGGGTGCTCGATGGGCAACTGCGCTGGCGCAGAGGGCGGGGCGGGCATGGTCACGTGCACAACCGCCAGCACCAGCTCCGTGCCCAGGGGCTGCCCCTGCTCATCCAGCACGTCCAGCGGGCGGTCATCCTCACCCTGAACCAGCGCCAGGCGCAGCTCGTAGTCGCCCGGCGGCGTGCCCGGGGCCACCAGCAGTCCGTGGCGGTCGCGCACGGCCTCCCCCTGCGGCCACAGATGGAAGGGGTAGGAGCCACCCTGCGGCAGGCTGTCGCGCCGCGCCCAGGTGCGCCCCTGTCCATCGGCCAAACGCAGCGCCACGCGGGCGTCGGCCCCCAGGTCACCCACGCGCTGCCACATCAACTCCACAGCCAGCGCATCGTTGTCCGCGGTCAGCGCCGGCGGTCCCCAGCGGCTGCTGACCAGCTTCAGCCGCCCGCCGAAGTCCACGCCGCCAGGCCCCTCGTTCTGCGGCTCGGCCCCAGCGAAGCCCAGGAGGCGGGTGTTCGGCCCGTGCCACTCGTTGACCAGAGGATAGGCGTTGTCCAGCAAATGCTGTTCGACGGCCCCTTCCAGGACGCCGCCCAGGGCCAGGTGGGCGGGGAACCAGAGATGGCGGCCCTCCGCCAGGGGTGCGTCCAGCGCGGCTCGCACCGCCTCGCCCCAGGCGGGATCGGGGCTGCGCACCGCTTCTGGCCCGGTGGGCGCGTAGGCGCGAAAGTAGCCGATCTGCCAGGGGAAGACGCAGAAGACGACGTCGTCGGGCCGCGCTTGCTGCTGCACGCGGGCAATGAGCGGGCGGTAGTCGTCGTCGGCGTAGCGGGGCACGGCGTAGAAGGTGCCCAGGCTGAGCGCGCTGAGGAGCAGGAAGACGCCCAGCGCCAGCCAGCCGGAGCGGTGCAAAGCATTTCCCCTCCCTCCGAGGGAGGGGGCAGGGGAGGGTGGGATGTCCAGGCTACAAGACCCACCCCCTCCCGGCCTCCCCCTGTGAGGGGGAGGAGTCTCCCGCTCTCCCTGAACGTTTACTGCGGGGGGATCGCGTCCCCACAGCCCGTCCACAGCCAGCGCCGCCAGCAGGATGAAAGGCGGCAGCGCCAGCAGCAGCAGCCGCTCGCCCCGCTGGGGGAAGAAGGGGTAGCGCAGGTTGAGGGCGAAGCCGATGGCTAGCGGGACGAGGAGGGTGGTGAGAAGTAGGGTGGTAGATTGGGTGATTGGTAGATTGGGAAACTGGTAGATTGGTAGATTGGTAGATTGGTGGTTGGCAGGACTGCGATGTGCGATTTGCGATCTGCAATCCGCAATCCGCAATCCGCAATCCGCAATCCGCAGCCACAGTCCCCAGGCG
>JACNHM010000556.1:0-2457 GCA_014383605.1 Chloroflexota bacterium | reverse complement strand
GCAGCGCCCGCAGCACCACCGCCAGCAGGGTGATGGCGAGCAGGGCCGTTCCGGTTCGTTGGAGTGTCTTCAATAATCCTCGGCGCATTGGACCGATAGCGCCTATCTCTTGTCGAACTGAATGTAAAACCACCTGAGATTGGCAGGGTCAGTGGTGAAAGTAGCCTTATCGGAAAGGGGATTACCGTTCTCATCCACCACCCACCCTTCCCAGGTGGCCGTGCTCTGATCTGAATACTCGTATTTGTAGTTCTGCTTGCGGTTGTCCCCAGCAAAGGGGTTAGTGGTGTCGCCCCATTCGGTCGGCTGCCGTGCAATGCGGGATGGTCCGCTGAAACCGGCATCCACGCCATTGCGCGTGAATTTGACCCGCAGTCCAGGGATGCCCTGTTGCGTCTTAGGATCCCAAATCTTGCCAAAAACATTCAGCCAGGGATTGGTCGTAGGAGAGTTGCTGACCTCGGCAACGCGGTAGGGATACGACGGCACCGGCGTCGGCGTCGGCGCCGGCGGTGCGGTGGGCTGGGGACGCGGCGTGGCAGTGGGCGGCGGCGCCGCCGGGATGTTGGCCGCCACCGGCACGCTGCCCAGGTTCCCTTGCGCCTGCACCAGACTGCCGGTGATCCACACCTGCTGGCCGTTGAGACAGCAGACCTGCCACCAATCGCCGGCCGCGTTCTTGCCCACGATGTCCAGTTGCTGCCCCTGGGTGACCTGCCCTACCCGCTGGTAGGCTGTGCCCGGCCCGTTACGCACGTTCACCTTGTCCGAAGTCACCACGACGAAAGGCAGCGGCTCCGGCATGGGGGTGGGCGGCACCGGCGTGTCCGTAGGCGGGGGCGGCACGGGCGTGTCCGTCGGCGGCAGCGGCTCCGGCGTGGGCGTAGGCGGCACAGGCTCCGGCGTGGGGGTGGGCGGTATGGGCGTATCCGTGGGGGCGACAAAGGGCGTGGGCGTGAACGTAGGCCGCGACGCCTTGACGGGCGTGGGAAGGGGCGTCGGCTCCCCCGCGATGAGCTGACCCACCGAGCAGCCCAGGGTGAAGACCAGCACCAGGGCGATGAACAGTAGCATCCAGCGGTTATGTTGACGCATGACACATTCTCTCCGATTGCGGATTACGGATTGCGGAATGCGGAATGGCGTTGCCGCACACGCTCAGTTTCTGGCCAGCCTCCTGACCGGCAGCAGCGGAAATCCTGACCTACTTGGCCAAGAACTCCAGGTAGTGCCAGCGCAGAGTTGTGGCGTCAGTGTGAATCTCCTGCACTGGCGAGACCTGTTGGCCACCGCCATCAACGACCCATACCCGCCAGGTGTTGGTGCCCTGCTCGCTGGTGCCATGGGTGTCTATCTTGGCGTTGACGTCCTTGTAGTCGCCGAAGCTCTTCGACCACGTGCTGCCAAACCAGATGCTCTCGGAGAGATTGCTGGTCCACTCCCCACCGCCGCCGGTGACCTTCTGCAACTTGAGGCGATAGCCATAGAGCGGCACCTTCTGCTTGTTCCAGATCTTGGCCTGCACCAGCAGCCAGTCATTCGTGGTGGGGAAGTTACCTAGCGCCGGCGGGAAGAAAGCATAGGGGTCGGAGGTGGGCGCGGGCTGCGGCGTCGGTGTCGCTGGCCTGGGGCGCGGCGTCGGCGTGGCCGGCGGGGGCGGCGGGATGTTGGCCGCCACCTGAATCGCCGCCGTCGAGCCTTGCGTCTGCACCAGGCGGGCCACGATCCACACCTCCGCGCCCTGGTAGCAGCACACCTGCCACCAATCGCCCTGCGGGTTCTTGGCCACGATCTCCAGACGGGTGTTCTGGGCCAGCTGCCCGACGACCAGATAGCCGGTGCCCGGTCCCTTGCGCACGTTGACCTTGTCCCCCTGCACGATGGCGAAGACCGGCTCAGGGGTGACGGTAGGAGGTATGGGCGTGGGCGGGGGTGGCAGGGGCGTGTCCGCCGGCAGGGGTTCCGCTGTCGGCGTCGGCGGCGGTTCCGTGGGCGCAGCCGCCATCGCCGGCTCCGCCGCTGGAGCAGGTTGCTCCAGGGCCAGTTGCTGAGGGGTGGGCGTGAACGTGGGTCGCAGTGTTCTCGTCGGCGTGGGCTCCGGGGTCGGTTCCCGCACCAGCAACTGAGTGATCGAACAGCCCAGGCTGATGGCCAGCAGGCCGATCAACAACATCCATATCAAAACACGGTATCTACGCATGCTTTTCTCCTGCGTGAAAAGGGTCTGAGGGCTCTGATGGAACTGAGGGAAAACCCCCTCAGCCCCATGGGCGCTAACTTTAGCCCTGTAGCCTGTTCGTAGTCAGGCACGGAGCACAGCGGAGTGCCGTCCCGCTTGCGTAAACGCCACTCCGCTATCGCTGCGTGGCTGACTACGAGCGTTAAGTTAGCGCATATGCCCCTCGGCCCCGTGCCAGTACACCTCCCAGCCCAGGTACTTGCTCAGCGCCTCGTACA
>JACNHM010000529.1 GCA_014383605.1 Chloroflexota bacterium | reverse complement strand
CCGCCGCCGCGCGCCGGCTGCGCCCCCTTCCTCCGCGCCCCGTGTCTCCATTGCGTCGATCGCCCTCTTGAGCGGGCGCCGGGCGGGTGGCTGCGTCTTCTGTGCGCGCTGTGTCGGCCCGCATCGCAGGCGCCCGCGGGGGGGGGGCGCCGGGGGGGGGGGGGGGGTTGCGCCCCCCCGGGGGGGGGGGGGGGGGGGGGGGGGGTGGAGCCTCGGTCGTGAAATCCACCCAGCTTTCGCCCTGTGCTGTTGTTTCCAGGTCACAGAACTCACCCCCTCCCAACCTCCCCCTGCGAGGGGGAGGGGTTTCTCGCCCTCGCTGAGTGTTCGTAAGCCGTTCCACCAGCGTCTCGATCTCCATCCAGCGCCGCGTGCCCAGCAGCCCGTCCACCGCCGGCACCTCCCGGATGATCTCTTCTCCGTCCCGCTGCGCCAGGCAGCCGGCGGCCACGAGGAACTGACCGGGCCGCTTCTCCGCTGCCAGGCAGCGCAGTTCATCCAGGGCCTCCTCGCGGGCCGCAGCCAGGAAGCCGCAGGTGTTGACGATGAGCAGGTCGGCCGCGGCGGGCGCGGTCACAGCCACGTGGCCCTGTCCGCGTAACAATTCGGACATGGCCTCGCTGTCCACCACGTTCTTGGGGCAACCGAGGGTGAGCAGGTAGAAACGCATGGGCAAGTCGGCAAGTCAGCAAATCAACACAGGGGCTGAAGGAACTGAGGGGATCGTGTGGCCCTCTCAGCTTCCTCAGCCCCTGCGGCAGTTCAAGTGTCGCTGCACTGGGCTGGATGGTTTGGTGAGGTGCGTCAGCTACCCGCCCGGTGCGGGCGTGGCTTCTGGTGTCTCCGCTTCTGTGGCTGGTGTAGCCTCCGGCGTCGCGGCTTCCGCAGGGGCCGTTTCCTCTGCCGCCGGAGCCTGCGGCGCCGGGGTGGTCCGTATCTGCAGGATGCGATCCTCTCCCAGCTCCCAGGTTATGCGCACAACCTCGTCTCGTTCTCCCAGGAAGCCCAACCGTTCGCCGTTGACGGTCACCTCCAGCCCACCGGCGTTGCCGATGGTCATGCGCACGCGTGTCTGCGCTTGCCAGCCGCGGTCGTCGCCCTCCTCCAGCAGTCCCACGAAGGCGTCCTGTTCGTCGGTGTACACTTCCAGCCAGGTTCGCTCGGTGACGTGCACGAACACTTCCAGCCCCTCGATGGGCGTCGAGCGGACGGTCGGGGTGGAGGTCGGCACGGGTGTGGGGGTGCGTGTGGGGCGCAGTGTCGGCGTCGCCGTCGGCGTGGGCGTGACGCTGGGCGTGTCTGTGGGCGTGGCCGTGATGCGGATGACACGGGGCGTCGGCGGGATGGTGGGGGTGGGCGTGGCCGTGGGCCGCAGCAATCCCATGCTGACCAGCAGGTGCGGGTTGTTCCAGTAGGCCCAGGAGCCGAATCCCACCACCGCCAGGGCCAGGATGAGCAACACGCCGCCAATGATCCGCAGCCAGGGCACGCGCCGCGGTTCGAAGAGGTCTTCTGCCAGAAGCGCGTAGTTTGCCGGCCGCTCTTCGGCCGCCGGAGGAGGCGGTGTCTGCTTCACTGGCGGCGGCGCTGTCTCCTTCGCCGGCAGCGGCGCTTCTTCTGTCGGCTCTTCAGCCTCTATGGGTGGCGCGGCCACGGGGGGCGGCGGAGAGGGCTCGCCACGGCGCAGGCGGGCCAGGGCCTCCTCAGGATCCAGCCCCAGGAAGAGCGCGTAGTTGCGCAGGAATCCACGGCCGACGATCTCGCTGGGCAGGTCGTTCCATTGGCCGGCCTCCAGCGCCTCCAGGAACCGGCGGCGAATGCGGGTCGCCTCTTCCACCTCGGCCAGGGAGTGTCCCTGAGCCTCGCGGGCCTGGTGCAGCCACTGGCCCAGGCTCTGCCACCTCGTTCCTTTCCTCTGTGTCTCGTCCATGGTCCAACTATACCCTCAATGGCCCGAAATGTCAAACCGAAGCTCCTGACTGGATGTGGCCGATGGCCGTTGGCATCATCATTGCCTCCCGTCCTATCCGTGTGGGGGCTTTCACCGCGCACGCTCAGGCCGGGGCGGATTTGTCAACTTACCGAAATTTGATATAATGAGCCTGGATCGCCGAAGGGGCTTTGATGTTCTGGAAAGTGACTGACCGCTGGAGCAACGAGATCATCCTCACCGAAGAACGATGGCATCACATCTGCGAAGGCCATTGGGAGTTGGCAGACCGGCTGGAGCAGGTGTTGGCAACCATACGAGACGGTCGGCGTGAGCAAGCAGCCTTGGATCCCAGCAAGTACAGGTATTGGCATGAGTTTCCGGATTTGCCGGCACACTATACGAGGATCGTAGTCATCGTGCGTCTAGCTCGGAATAAGTTCGTCATTACCGCGTATCCGAAGTGAAGGCAAAAGCTATGAGCGAAGGACTGAAGATCAGCTATGACCAGGAAGCGGATGTGCTATATGTTTCGCTGGCGCGTCTGGAATACACTCGCTACGTGGAGATTGGCGACGATTTGATCCTGCGTCTGGACCCTGATAGCGACGAAATCGTGGGTTTCACCATCATTGACTTCGCTGCCCACTTCGGCCGCCGTGCCGTCCTCTCGCTTGACCTCCCTCTTCTTGCCACTTTGACGCCTCTTCGCCCCTTGCCGGAGCTCGAGTACGCTTAGTCGAGCCGCCGCAGCGGAGCTTCACTCGGACGTTTCACACCCCCAACGCGGCGGCGGCGCCGGCCGGAACTCCCGCCCGTAGACCAGGTCGTCGGCCCAGACGAGAAAGCGCCGCGCCGCCGGCAACCGCACGGCGATCTCGGCCACCAGGCGGTGCGGCAGCGTCGGCGGCTTGCTCCAGGGGCAGATGGTCTGGCAGATGGCACAGGCAGCCCCCAGATGCCCCCAGTAGAGCAAACACTTCACCTCGTCCAGCTTCCACTTGCGCACGCCGCGCACGACCACCGGCTCGCCCTGGGGGATGGCCCGCACCGGACAGGTGGTGGCGCACTTCAGGCACTTACGGCAGAAGTCCTGGACGCCCAGATCCACCGGCCTGTCCAGAGCCAGGGGCATGTCCGTGGTCACGCAGACCAAGCGCAGGTTGGCCCCCAGCCGCTTGTTGATGAGGTAGCCGCAGCGGCCCAACTCGCCCAGCCCGGAGTCTACGGCCACGGGCACCACCAGCACGTCGTAGTGGCGCATGTGATGGGCCCGCGCCGACCAGCCCAGTGCCCGGATGTAGGCGGCCAGTTGCGTGGCCACCAGCGCGCTGTGGGCGTAGACCCTGCCAACCTCGAAGTCGGAGAAGGGCGTGCCGCTGCTGCGCAGCAGCGCCCGATCTTGCGCAAAGGCCATGCTGATGGCTGTGGTGTGCGGCAGCTCGATGGGATCGCCCCAGCGCAGGCCGTTGTACCCGGCGGGCAGGCCGTCGAAGTGCGGGGGATTGGGGCGGTAGTGGTCGAAGAAGGGGGGCGTGCCGCGGTGGGAATAGACCCAGGCGGGGTTCAGCGGGCCGATGCGCACCTCGTCGGCGCCCAGATGGCGGGCCATGGCCTTGAGGCGGCGGGCGGCGACGTCGGGGGCCACTTGCAGTCGCCGCTCGGCTACCGGCCCGTCTACGATGTCCGGCAGCGCCAGCGCGGCCACGGGGCCGAAGCTGCCACGGTAGAGGGCACTGTTCAGTTGGTCAGCGTCCCCCTCGGGCTCGTCCACCTGCTCGATGAAGCGGGCCAGGCGACGGTCAATCTCCGTCAGCTCCGGGCGCAGGGCGTGATAGGCCCGCTCCTGCGGGCTGCCGGGCCGCAGCCGCTCGCGGGCGAAGACCGAATCCCGCTCGTCGAAGCGGGACAGCGGGCCGACGATCTCGTAGGTAGGCCGGTTCACCTGGTGGCTCATGACACCTTACCGCAGACCTGACAGGTTTTTTGGAAACCTGTCAGGTCTCTACTCACCGCCGGCCGGTGAGCCAGCTATACGCGCCTTGCAGGACGAAGAGGACGGTCAGCACAGCCCAGGCGGCGGTCTCCCACCAGCGGCGGCTGCCCAGCGCCAGCCCCAGGCTGAAGAGGGCCATCCCGGCGCAGAAGGGCACGACGAAGAGAGGTTTGTTGAGCACCTGACGCGGCCGGAGGCCCTGCTGGTGCGCCCACCAGCGGGCGGTGCTCCAGGTCGCCAGGCCGATGGCCAGCCCCACGATCCACAGCGCGTTGCGAAACAGCCCCCACCCATCAATCATGACCTGTACCCCCGGATGTGCGTGTGTGCGGGAAGATCGTCTGCTCCACGCCGTGCCGCCGGGCCATCTCCCGCGTGATACCATTGGCGCGACATATCTCGGCGTACAGATGGCCGCTGGGACGGATGCGGCGCTCCTGCGTCTCGGGGTCCATCTCGATGAGGCCGAAGCGCAGCCCCCACCCTTCGGCCCACTCGAAGTTGTCCAGCAGCGTCCAGTGGTAGTAGCCTTCGATGGGCAAGCCCTCCTCCAATGCCCGGTGCACCTGCGCCAGGTGGGTCAGCAGGAAGCGGGGCCGCTGGTCGTCGTCGGCGTCGGGCAGGCCGTTTTCGGTGACCATGATGGGCTTGCCCAGGGCGGCCACTTTGTGCAGGGCGTGGTAGAGCCCTTCCGGGTAGATCTCGCTGTAGGGGCCGAGTTGGCCGGAGTCGCTCAGCTCCGCGCCGGGGCGGAAGCTCTCGTGCCCGAAGGCCTCCCGCGCTCGCCGGATGTCGAAGGCCACCAGGCCGCGGGTGTAGTAGTTCACGCCGACGAAATCGAGGGAGTTGGCCAAGGGGAGGTGGCGGCGTGGCAGCCGGGCCAGGGGGAAGCGCAGCCAGCCATCCCTGGCCGCCAGCAAGCTGACGTCGTTGAAGAAGCGGTCCTGCAGCCCGGCGATCAGCCGGTCCAGCGGCGAGGCGGGGTTGGCCGGCTCGAAGCCGCGCACGGCCTTGACCAGGCCGACGCGGGCGTCGCTGCGCAGCCGGTGGATGGTGTGGTAGGCGGCGGCGTGGCCGCGCAGCACGTTGGCCAGCACGCCGAAGGCGGCGCCAGGGTCGTGCTGGCCCGGCGGAAACCGCCCCCGCAGGTAGCTCAGCAGGGCGTAGATGGCCGGTTCGTTGACCGTGCACCACAGGGTGACCAGGTCGCCCAGCGCTTCCACCACCCGTGCCGTGTAGCGCTGGAAGTGGGGCACCACCTGCGGGTTCTCCCATTCGCCCCGTTCCACCAGCCACAGGGGGTTGGTGAAGTGGTGCAGCGTGACCATGGGCTCCAGGCCCCGCTCGTGCAGCGCCTGTAACATCTGGCGGTAACGGGCCAGCGCGGCGTCGTCGAAGACGCCTTCCTGCGGCTCGATGCGGCTCCATTCCAGCGACAGGCGGTGCGAGTTCTGCCCCAGCGCGGCGGCGCGGTCGAAATCCGCTTCCGCGTGGCGCCACCAGTCGCAGGCCAGGCCCGACCTGTCGCCGTGCCAGATGCGGCCCGGCTGCTGCTCCCAGGCCCACCACTGGTTGTTGCTGTTGTTGCCCTCCACCTGATGCGAGCTGGTGGCCGTGCCCCAGAGGAATCCGGCGGGAAAGGCCAGGATGTCGTGTGAAGTCGTGGGTGATGAATGATCGGACATGGCCCGCATTATCGCACAACCGGGCCACTTTTGTCAACTGAAGTCCTGGGAGCGTAACATGTTTGGGACAAGCGGAAAACGGCATGATTTCGCAGGACTATTCTCTACCCCC
>JACNHM010000349.1 GCA_014383605.1 Chloroflexota bacterium | reverse complement strand
TCAGCTCCGGCAGGTCGTCGCGCAGGGTGGGCTCGCCGCCCGTGAAGGAGACGGTAGGCACCTTAGCCTGGTTCACGATCTTGTCCAGCACCAGCTTGACCTCGTCGCTGGTCATCTCCGGCACCTGGCGGCCGTTCGGCTGAGCGCTCACGACGAAGCCTCGGTCGGGAGAGCTGGCGTAGCAGAAGAAGCAGCGGTTCTGGCAGCGGTAAGTGACGGCGATCTCGGAGAGGACAGGGTACCTTCTCTCGTGGCTGCCGAAGGGCGTGGTCTTCACCGCTGGAGCGCAGCCGGCCTTATCCTGAAGCAGCAGCGAGAGACTTTGGAGCAGCTTCTCCATGTCCTCCTCAATGCGCTCCTCAGGCACGCCATAGCGCATCGCCAACTCGGCTACGATGGCCTCGACGTCCAGCGGCTGCCGGTCGTAGAGAGCTTTGAGCATCACCGTGCCTGTGACGTTCAGATGGTGCACCCGGTTGGGCCGCATGATGAGCAGGTTATCCTCTGGCCGGACGAAGATGTAGTCGCGAGTGCTTTCTATGAAACTGCTGGCAAATTGTTGCAGTCTATCGTTCATGATCCTCAGTAGTTCTTCACGACGATCGGCAGATAGACATCATGGCTTGGCAGGGGAGTAGTTGTATTGGTTGGAGTTGATGTTGGCGTGGGTGTGCCGGTCGGCGTGGTGGTCGCAGTTGTGGTTGGCGTTGATGTGGGAGTGCTGGTCGGCGTAGTGGTCGGGGTCGCGGTAGGTGTAGCTGTGGGCTGAGGCCCGGAGATTGTGAACTCCACAGAGGCGCCATAGCCCTGGTCGGAGTCGAATGCTGTGTAGGTATAGGCTCCGAAGAGCCAGTCCGCTTGCGAGGCAATGGTCCGCACGAACCCGCCAGACGGGTCGGCGTAGAAGGAGGTAATGTAATGGTCTTCCTGATTGGGATCTTTGTAACTCTCATGCACCAGGCCGTTGGGTGTGAAATTCCAGCCAGTGAGGATGAACTCCTGGCCGGCGTAGCCCACCGCTGGTGAGACGTCCACCACCGGCACAAGCGTGCCCGTAGTCGTGGGGGTAGGAGTCGTCACTTCACCTACATCCCACAGGAGAGTCTTGTAGGGAAAAAGGCCTCGGTAGAAGTTGGTGACATATCGGCCGTCAGGGAAAGCTCCTCCCTGCGGCCCTGGGACCTCGATGGATTCCGATCCCGAGTCTGAGTAAGCCTGAATCCGTTCGAAGAGCACCTCCCCAATGGGGCTCCAGACCTTTATGGTGATCTCCTCGCTATGCATATCCCTGTAGTCGAAGACCACATAGACGACAGATGTCCCCGATGGGAATTGGGTCACTGACGGCCCAAAATGGGCGTTGCTCATGTGCTCGTTGCTGGTAATGCCTGCATAGACGACGCTGGCCAGCAGCGCACTCAGGCAGAGAACAAGAGCAATGGATATCAAGTGTTTTAAGGTCGAATGTTTCAATTAAAGTTTTACCTCCTGGCTATCCTACTGCCAACTTGTGGTATGTGGCGTCTGATTGGAGGGTGTCCCCTTCCTTCGCGCCTCGGAACCAGGCGCCCAACCGCCACCCTGGCCCCATGAGGATGCTGCCCGACCAGAACACACCGTCGTATTGCACGGTGTTAGCCTTGCTGGCCAGGCACATCCATTCGTTGCCGTCCCAGACCGCCACGTTGATCTCCGGCGTTGGGCCTGAGTTATTCTTGGCGTGGATGCTAGTCAGCACCCACCACTCACCCTCAGGAACTTGAGGGCCGAAGATGAGCTCCCGATCGCTTTCGCAGGGCTTGAACAGATGCCAGGCCCCAGCTTCCTCGACTTGTGTAAGGTCTATCATTTTTGTTTTCCTCCTGTTTTGATAGTTGTCTATGTTCGTTGATTAGCGCATTTTGAGCACGATGGGCAGATAGAGTTGCCACATCTTGAACTCATCAGCGCCGATGTCGTAGCCGTCACCCCAGGGACGGGTGTCGCCGTCTATGTCCGTCGTCACCCCAGCGTCCACCCCGGCATCAATCGCCGCCGAGCCGGCGGTGAGGTGGTAGTCCCGGGCAGAGGGGTTGACGAAGGCCGGGGCACCGCTGTGGTCGTTGGTGTGGTTGACCGTACCTGCGCCGTCCCAGTTGGTGGTGTTGCCGTGCCACAGGGTGCCGTTCAGCGTCGCCGTATTGCCCTGGGTAACGGTGATGCCCACCGTGTGCCCCGAGATGATGGCGTTGGTCAAAGCAATGGTGGAGTAGTTCGTATCGTCATTCGTCACGTACACCCCGCTGCCGTCGCCGCCGGCGTTGTTGGCGATGGTGGTGTGCAGCAGGCGGGGATTGCTCTTCTCGACGTATATGCCGGCGCCGGCGCCATTGCTGCGGTTGTCGGCTACGACGTTATTGGTGAGTGTAGCGTCGCTACCCTCGAGGTACAGCCCGCCGCCGGAGCCCCAGTTGGCTGTGCTGGCCGCGTTGCCCTGCACCAGGCTGCCGCTCAGCGTGGCGTTACCGCTATAGTAGAAGTACAGCCCGCCGCCGTAGCCATCCCCAGCTGTGCTGGCTGTGTTGCTGATGACCACGCACTTGTTGATGGTGGCCGTGGGCCCGTAGAGGTACAGCCCGCCGCCGTAGCCATCCCCGGCTGTGCTGGCTGTGTTGCCCTGCACCGTATCGCCGCTCAGCGTGGTGAGGCTAACCGACAGGAACAGCCCGCCGCCGCGACCATGGCTGGCTGTGCTGGCCGTGTTGCCCTGCACCGTGTTGCCGCTCAGCGTGGCGTCGCTACCCTCGAGGAACAGCCCGCCGCCGTAGCCCGAGCTGACTGTGCTGGCTGTGTTGCCCTGCACCGTGTTGCCGCTCAGCGTGGTGGGGCTATCCCTGAGGTATAGCCCGCCGCCGCGACCATGGCCGGCTGTGCTGGCCGTGTTACTGTAGACCACGCAGCCGCTGATGGTAGCCGTGGCCCTGTAGACGTACACCCCGCCGCCAGCATCGTACTCCCAGGGATCCCCACCCAGCCCCCTGGCATTGCCCCCGGTGATACGCAACCCCTCTACAGTGGGGGCGATGGTGCCGGTGATAACCAAGACCCGTCCCAGCCCAAGGGCGTTCAGCGTCGTGGGATTAGCCGCCGGGTCGGGGGTGGTCCAGTTGGCTGTGGTATAGCCGCCCCGGATGGCCACAGTCTTGTTGATGTACACCGTCTGAGTGACCCCAGCGCGGGCGCTGACGCCGGTGTAGGTACCCTCGGCCACGCGGATTTCGTCGCCAGCATTGGCCGCATCCACCGCCGCCTGGACGGTGGCGTAGCAGGGCGTCGCCCCGCCACAGTCGCCGCCCGGGGCCACGTACAGGATGCCAGGGTCAGCAAGAGCTATACTGGTCTGGTTTCCCAGTAACCACAGTAACCCCAGGGCCAAACACAGCCCCAGGGCAAGTGCGATGAGACATTGATTGGTTTTCATACTGATTGCTCCTATCTCTAACCCCCTAGAAACTGCTCACGCACGCGCTGTGGCAAGCGCTGTGGCACGCGCTGTGGCAGACGCACGCGCTGTGGCAAGCGCTGTGACAGGCGTCGTGGACGCAGGCGCTGTGGCAAGCATCGTGGACGCAGGCGGAGTGGCACGCGCTGTGGCACGCCGAGTGACAGGCGTCGTACCCGGCATCCTCCCGCCCGACTACGCGGTCGAGGAAGTGGGCGGTAGAGGTGGCCAGCCCCTCGGCCCGGGTGGTGATGTTGTCGGCCACGCCCTCCAACACGCCAGCCATCTGGTCGGCGGCACCGACCAGCGGGGATTCGCGCAGCGTCTCCAGGGGCGTGGGGCCCCGAGTGACGGGGACAGGGACAGGGCGGTAGGGCCGGTAGCTGGGAGCCAGGATGATCCAGGGGAACGACGGGTGGCCCCAGCCCCAACGACGCGCGGGCTCCTGTCGGCGGTAGTCGTCCCAGGCATCCTCGGCCCGCCGCCGGTAGGTGTCGCGAGTGGCCTCAGGGTCGGCGTTCCACATCTTGGTCTGCAACCGGGCCGAGAGCAGGGTCATCACCCGCTCAATGGTTGACTGGGGCAGCGTGCCGTCGTCGGCGATGCCCGCCACCAGTGCCCGCTCGTAATCGCTCATCTCCAAATCGGGGTTAGTTATCTCCAGTTGCAGGGGCCGCTTGTTGAGCACCGTCAGCACATCCCGCTGGGAGAGGGACATGATCACCAGGGTTATCACCTTGGCCGTGTCGCCGATGTATAGGGCCGCCTCGATGGCCTCCAGGTCCGGCACCACCCCCGGCTGAGCGAAGGTCTCGATCTCGATCTCCGGGGCCTGGTACTCCTCCGGCGCAGCCTTGGGCGAGACCAGGCGGAAGATGATGAAGACGATGACGCCGGCTACGAACAGCCCTAGAACTCCGAACAGAAAGAGGTAGGGCAGAAGAGAACGGCTGGGCGCAGGCTCAGGCTCCTCGGTGGGAGTGAACTTCCCGGCGGGAGCGACGGGCTCGGCCGGCAGCTCGGCGAAGTGGCGGCCAGGGATGTAGACTTTGGGGGTGAAGTGGTACTCAGAGGGAACGTTCTTCTTGGAGATGTAGATGGAGAGCCAGTTCTTGCCTGTGGCCTCGTCGGGGGTGGGATAGTAGACCCAGCGGTCGAAAGAGGAAACGTTGGCGTCGTCCACCACGATGGCCGCCTTATCCACCAGCTCATCGGTCACCTGCTCCGGCTGGGTGACATCGGCCGGCAGCTCGATGGGCAAAATGAAGGTCACGATCTGCTCGCCGATGTACAGGCTCCACTGGATGGGCGCCCAGGCCAGCACGCGGTGCTCCACCCCGTCAATCTCTGTCACGTCCAGAGCACGCTCTACCCGATAGTGCACCTGGACGGTGTACTCCCGGCCCGCCGTGGTGCTCAGCCCGAAGGGAACGGTGTAGAAGCCGCCGCCCTTGCTGACCAGGCTCACGGGCGTCTCCTGGCCGTCGTGCTCGATGTGGGCATCCAGGATGCGGTGGCCGGCATCGAAGGGGCCCATGGTGGTGATCTTGTCCCGAGGCTCGCTCTCCCAGAAAGTCAGGCGGTACTTGATATCGAGGTTAGAGTCCTCCAGCACCGCCACCTGGGAATTCACCTGCGTGATAGTAGGCGGCCCCTGAGCCCTGACCACCGGGGAGGTGAGAACGAGGACAACGAGAAACAAGAGGACAAAACGAGCCGCCTTTTTCATGATGCACCTGCCTTTCTTGCTTAACTCGGAACTGACATCGTTGCCAAACGTTGCGCGACAACCCGATTATAACACAAAAGCGCGCTACTGTCTAGCGCGCTTTTGCCACGCAACACGTTTTCGCGTTCGTTACACCTCCATAATCACCGGCATAATCATGGGCCGGCGCTTGGTCTCGTTGTAGAACAGCTTGCCCAACTCGCTTCGCACTCTGTCGCTAATGGCTGCTCGCCCCATGTCGTTCTTCTCTATCACCTCCAGGATCATGTCCTGAGCCAACTCGATGAGCTCCACCGAGTCCCGCACATAGACGAAGCCTCGGGAGATGATCTCTGGCCGCCCAGCAGGCTGCCCCGTCTTCCCATCTAGCTTGATCACTGCTACTACGAAGCCTGCACTGGCGAGGGCTTCCCGATCACGCATCACCACCGGACCAATATCGCCCACTCCCGCCCCATCAACGAAAACGTAACCGCCGGGAATCCGCTCGCTGATTCGACCGCTCTCCCCATCGAACTCCA
>JACNHM010000526.1 GCA_014383605.1 Chloroflexota bacterium | reverse complement strand
CAGCGCGAGGTGGAGTCGGCCATCAGCGCCACGTGGTAGCCCATGTCGCGGTAGTACTCGGCCAGCGTGATGCCAGTATAAATACTGGCTTCGCGGGCGGCGACCGGCATGTTGGAGGTGTTGGCGATGAGGATGGTGCGCTCCATCAGCGGATGGTCACTGCGCGGGTCGGTGAGGTGCGGGAACTCCTGCAACACCTCGGTCATTTCGTTGCCTCTCTCCCCACACCCCACGAAGACGACCACGTCCGCGTCGCTCCACTTGGCAATCTGGTGCTGGCAGACGGTCTTCCCGGCCCCGAATCCCCCTGGGATGGCCGCCGCGCCTCCCTTCGCCAGCGGGAAGAAAGCGTCCAACACGCGCTGGCCCGTGACGAGCAACTCGGTGGGCGGGAGGCGATGGTGATAGGGACGCGGGCGACGCACCGGCCAGCGTTGGAGCATCGTGAGCACCCTTTCGCCGCTTGCCCCCCCTCGGTCCCCCCCGAGATCAGGGGGGAGGCTGGTAAGGCGAGCGATGGGCTCCTCGATGGTGTACTCCCCCTCAGGAGCCACCCAGGTCAGCCTTCCCGACACGTCCGGCGGAACCATGATGCGATGTTCGATCAACGGGGTCTCCGGCACGACTCCCAGGAGGGCGCCTCCCTGGACTGCGTCCCCCGCCTCGGCGCGGGGCGTGAAGGCCCATTTCTGTTTGCGGTAGAGTGGCGTGACCTTGATGCCCCGTCCGATGAAGGCACCGCTGCGCAGTTCCAACACAGGCAACGGGCGCTGGATGCCGTCGAAAATGGACTGCAACAGGCCCGGTCCCAGTTCCACCGAAAGCGGCATGCCGGTGCCGTAGACGGGTGCGCCGGGGTGCAACCCTGACGTCTCCTCGTACACCTGAATGGTGATCACGTCCAACTCCAGGCCGATGACCTCGCCCACCAGGTGCTCGTCGCCGACCTCGACTAATTCGAGCATGCCGACCTGCTGCGAGCCACGGGCGCGCACCACGGGGCCGTTCACCCAGATCACCTGACCTACCTGTACGCTCATGATGTCTCTCCCATCAGAATGTGGTATACGGGGGCGCGCAGCCCGTCCTGCATACGGGCCAGCCGGGTTTCCAGCGTGTTGTCGTAGCGGCGGTGCTCATCGGGGGTTTCCAGCACGACGCCGGTGCCCTGGGCGAGGAACTCATCGGCGCGCAAATGCATACCTAGTTCCTCTCCCAGGTCCGCCAGCACATCATCCTCGAGCACCTTCCGCGTCCCCTCATCGGCCCGCACGAGGACCTCGTCGGCACCCAACCGCTTCGCCGCTTCACGCACCAGGTGGCGGGCGATCTGCTCGTAGTCCGGCCACTGGAGTGCGGAGGCCAGTTGCTGGCGGGCTTCGGCGAAGACACGCTCCAGCAACTGCTCACGGCGCTTCAGTTTCAGTGTCTGGGCCTCCAGTTGCGCCGCGGCCGCCGCATGACTGCGCAGCGTCCCAGCCTCCTGTCGCGCGCGTTGCAGGATGGTCTCGCGCTCGGTGTCAGCCTGCGCCTGTGCCTGCTGGCGGATGTCCTCGGCCCTGGCCTGGGCGTCGGCTAGAATCTGATCGGCCTCCCCTCTGGCGTCGCCTTTGATGGCGCTCCCGAGGGCCTGGATATCGTTGTACTCTGGCGTCATATCCTCACCCCGATCGTTCGTCGGATCACTTCACTGAGCGGTGGCCGGTCGGGGCGCGGCCCTTCCGGCCCCGGTATCTCCACCACCAATGGGACGGCGCTGCTCACCCTGAGCGTGTCCACCCGCCGGCGCGCCAGGTTCGCGACGTCCTCGGTCACCAGCACGATGCCGACTTCCTCGTCGGACAGGGCTGCGTCGAGGGCACGGTTCAGTTCCTCGGCCGTCGTCGCAACCTGGCCGCGCACGCCGGCGAGGGCGAAACCCCACACAGCGTCTTGGTTGCCAATGACCAGCAGTTTCATGCTCCCCCTCTTGAGAAACCGGGTTTTTCGGAAAAACCCGGTTTCTTATCTTTTCGTCAGCGTCCGAGGATCATAAAGGCGATAATCAGCCCGTAGATGGCGATACCTTCGGCCAGGCCGACGAAGATGATGGCGCGGCCGAAGACCTCCGGCTTCTCGGCGATGGCTCCGATGGCGGCCGACCCGGTGGTGCTGACGGCGTAGGCTGCGCCAAGGGAACCCATGCCGACGGCCAGGGCGGCAGCGAATGGGGTGTAGGGGTCGCCGCCCATCTCCTGGGCCAGTCCCGCCGCCCGGACGACGTCAGGGGCGAAGAACCAGACCAGTCCCAGGCCGGCTATCATCAGCGCCAGCACCAGGTTGAAGCCGCCCAGGCTGAGTACTAATTTGCGGGTCGCCTGAGCAGGTGTCTGCCGCCGTCGTTTGAGCGCGAACACGACGGCCGGTGTTAATGGCATCAGCCCGGCGAGTAGAGCGATTATGATAAGCATTGCATTCCTCCCTATTGAATGTGATTCCCTGACTCTGGTAATCTCTCAATCTTCTCCCTTCGAGACCAGCGTCAGCGGGCGGTAGCGTACGCCGCCACCGGAGAAGAACTTGCTGAAGAACTCGTAGTATTCCAGACGCAGCGTCTGGATGCTCACGATCAGCCCCTCGAAACCAATGACGAACAGGTTGCCCAGCGCCAGTACGATCCAGTAGCCCACGCCGTGCGCCGGGCTGACGATCTCGGCCATAATGAAGACCACCATGCTGAGTGCACCGTGCGCCACGGCGAAAGCACCCATACGGACGTAGGAGAGGGTGTTGCTCAGCAGGCCAATGACTGTCTCGAACAGTTCAAAGAGCGCCTGCATCAGGTAAGTGCTGAAGCCGCCCTCGACGAGCGGCCGGTGTCCCTCGACCAGGTGCCCCAGCAACTCGGCGAACGTCACCGCCAGCCCGGACACAGCAGCCAGCGCGGCGAGCGGGACAGGGCTGAGGGGCAGGTCACCCACGAAGGCACCCGCCGCCAGGCCGATCAGCGACCAGTAGAAGGCCAACCCGGCCAGGCCATTATGGTCAAAAAGCATACGTCCCCACCGACGCGTCAGCGCCGCATTGACGACGTTACAGACCATCCCCAAACTCAGCAGCCCCACGCCGATGGCGATGGTGGCCATCAAGATGTCCATAATGTCCTCAAGCGGTCGTATCCACAGTGGTTTGAGTATCTCTTCGAAGCCAAAGACACTCCCGTAAAGGGAGCCGAAGACCATCGCCGTTATGCCGCAGGCGATGACCAACGTTCCTGGGCCGGAGAGCCCGCGCAACGCGCGCACCTTGCGGCTGACCAGGAGCAGGCCCAGGAGGGCCAGCACCAGACCGTGTCCCACGTCGCCGAACATAATGCCGAAGATAAGAGGGAAGGTTAGCGCTATCATAAGGGTGGGCTCTATCTCGCTGTAGCAGGGATAGGCGTAGTTGGTCACCAGGGCCTGGAAAGCCCTCAGAAGAGGGGGATTCTCGAGCGCCACCGGGATATGACCATCCTCCTGTCGGCGGGGCGTGTTCACTTCGATCAGTACCTTATCCGAAACTTGCTTGATCTCCTGCTGCAATGTAGGCACCTGTGACGTTGGCACCCAGCCGGCGAGCAGGTAGGTGTAGCGCAGCCGCTCGTAGCGGGCGATAGTCTCGACCAGCGTGTGGCTGGCGCGCACCCGCCACAGCAGGTGGCGCAAACGATGTACGTGCGCCTCGTGCAGGTAGTCAATAGTGGTCTGACATTCGGCGATGTATTGGCGCGCTCGCTCGATGCTGGACTTCAGGGCGGCTATGGCTTCGGCCGGGGTGCCACGGTACGTCTCTGGCAGTTCAAGCGGGTTAAGATAGGCGCTGCGGGCGGCCCGGTTCAGGACGTCGGCGTCGCGCTGCGTGCCAAAGAGTACGACCGTCGCCAGGTGGTCCTCGCGCCGCAGGATGACCAGTGCCGAGGGGATGAGTTCCAGGCTGGTTTGGAGCCGTTCCAGGTTGGCGGCAGGCATGGTGCCCGGCAGCACAAAAGTGTAACGCAGACTGCGCAGCGTGCCCAGGTCTACCTCAAGGTCGGCAATGAGTTCCAATTGGCCGAGGTAACGCTGCAATTGGGCCAGTTTGCGCTGTCCCTCCTCCAGTTCCTGGACGGGCGCCTGGGCCTCTCGTTCCAGGCGCTCAATGTCACTCTGTGCCATTTCGAGCTCAATGAGGTGGGGTGTCTCCGCTGGAGGCGGGCCTTCGTCCACGCCGAGCGCCTCCATCACAATCACGATGCGCCGCTCGAGGGCCGCGAAGGTGGCTGCCCGCTCGTGCCAGTCTTCGGCATAGCGAGGGACACGCTCACCGCCCAGGCGGTCAGTCAGTGCCGGGTGGAAGACGCCCGAGGCAGCCAGCGCCTCAGTCACAGGCACGATGTCGCGCTCCGGCACGGCCAGTTCGACCTTGCTCATCGCTTGTGGTCGAAACATGCTCACCTCTGCTCGGCCTGATAGGCTGGTATCTGAGTCTCAAGCATGGATGCAAACATCTCCGCCGGGAGACGTGAGGCTTTGGCTTCGATCAACACGGTCAAATCTCTGATCTCGTGTTCATTCAACAGCAGGTAGGCCGCTGGGATGCCGACATGGAAGGGATAGCCAATGAAGGCGACCCGGCACGTTTTGACGATGTGGCGCTGGAGGGACAGTTCGATTGCAGCCAGCCCTGCCTCAGGCTGCTCGGAGAGTCGCCCCAGTCCCTCAACGGCCGGGTAAATGGGTCTCACCACCTGGACGATGTCCGCACCGGCGGCGATGGCGCGGATGTCCCTGTCGCGCACCTGGTAGCCGAAGGGGAGTGTGTAGTTGATGATCTCCTGCTCCGAGAGGTGGTGGTAGACGCGGTAGCGGATCGCCCACAGCAGGTTGTCCACATCAAGCATGGTGCCCACAATGCGCAGTGCCTGCTTGTGGTCTATGCCTACCAGTTGATTGATGCTCTGCCACAGCCCACGGCAGTAATCCAGGTCCAGCGCCACCTCCAGAGGGAACAAGTTCTTCTCAGCCCGGTAGCGCTCCAAGGCGTGGATGAGGGTCTCGTAGTAGGGAGTGTGACGTATGAGTTCGATTGCCCGCGCCACGTCGTCGCTCCGGACCATCTTTTCCATATCGGCTGCGGTAAGAGTGATGTATCTGGTCATCGGGTGGAGCAGGTGGCGCACCTGATCCCACGACGCGCCGGCCTCGACCCCGCGCAGAGTGGCTTTGAGATTGTCTACCTCATAGAGGCGCCAAAGTTGGAGCAACAGTTGTTGCCCTGGCTCCGGCGTCAGGCGGATGAGTTTCTCATAGACGTCGGACAGGTGCCACCTGATCTGGTAGACAGTGCGGCGGGGGGTCAGTTCCTGGCGCTCCATCAGAAGGTAAGGGCCGTACACTGTCTTCGACAGCGCGCTCAAAAGGGCATCGAAGTCCTGCGCCACCATGAGCGCCTCCCACGTCTCCGGCGTCAGCATAGTCGAGTAGAGAGCACGCACCGTAGCGTGGACGAGGGAGTAGGCACTGACCTCTTGCATGGACATAGCGCTACTCGCGTCCCACAACCTGGTCGAGCACGAAGTTCACGGCCTGGTCGAAATGGCGGGCGGCCACCGTCTCCATGTGCTGGGCCTCCGCCTCGGCCTGTCCGACTGCACGTGACCGCCCAGCCTCGGCCTCTTCCCGGCCCGCGGCGACAATCTGCTCGGCTTCTTGGCGGGCCCGGGGCCGAATCTGCTCCCC
>JACNHM010000525.1 GCA_014383605.1 Chloroflexota bacterium | reverse complement strand
TCACCTCTGGTCGCCTGGAGACGGTGGCGATGGAGATGGAGGCACTCCAGGGCACGTTCCTGGTCTCCTGCACGCCGGTGCTTGATGATGCAGGCCGCCTTGTGCGGGTCATCCACATCGCCACCGACATCACCGGGCGCAAACGGACGGAGGAGGCCCTGCGCCGCCGCGCCGATGAGTTGGCCGCGCTCCACCAAACCGTACTGGAGATCACCGCCCCGCACGAGCTCCCCGTCTTGCTGCAGGCTATCGTCGAGCGCGCCGTGAGCCTGATCGGCGGCACGGGGGGCGGGCTGTACCTCTGCGATCCGCAACGACAGGAGGTGCGCTGCCTGGTGAGCTACAACACCCCGATAGATTACAGCGGGATCGTGCTCCAGTACGGCAACGGGGCAGCGGGTCTCGTGGCCCAGTCCGGTGAGCTGCTGATCGTTGACGATTACCGTAACTGGCCTGGGCGAGCCGCCGTCTTTGAGCAGGAGCAGCCTTTCTCCGCCCTGCTCAGCGCGCCCATGATCTGGCAGGGGCAGGTGACCGGCGTGATCCACGTCCTGCACGACGCCGAAGTTCGCACGTTCAACGAAGCGGATCTGGAGTTGTTGACCTTGTTCGCCAACCACGCCGCCATCGCCGTGGAAAACGCCAGGTTATACGAGGAGATCCTGGCCACTGTGGCCGGACTGGAACAACGTGTGGCCCAGCGCACGCGGCAGTTGGCCGAGACCGAGGCCCGTTACCGGCAGATCGTCGAAAGCCCTCTGGTGGGCATCTGGCAGGCCGACGCGCAGGGGCGCTTCGTCTTCATCAACCAGCGCCTGGCCGAGATGAGCGGTTACTCGCAAGAGGAAGCGATGGGCATATCCATGATGGCTCCCATCGCACCCGAGCAGCGCCCCTGGCTGGCGGAACGGATGCAGAAGCGCAGGGCCGGTGAACTCCCCCCTGACGTGGTGGAGGCGGAGATGGTGCGCAAGGACGGTTCGCGTTACACGGCGCTGATCGCCCCGGCCGGCCTCTACGATAGCGAGGGGACGTTCAGTGGCTTCGTCGGCGCGCTGATTGACATCACCGGGCGCAAGCAACTGGAGCAAAAGCTGGCCCGGCAGGTGGAGGAGCAGCGGCGGCTGGTGAACGCCATGGCCGGGCGCGAGCTGCGCATGATCGAGCTGAAAGAGGTCATCCGCCAACTGCGCGCCCAACTGGAGGCGGCGGGGCTGTCCCCCGTGGCCGACGATCCGCTGGCCGCAGGAAAGGGAGAATGACGCGCGAAACCGAGAGGAGTGAACCGGTGAGCAGATGAGAGACGCCGTGGGATCGTCCATCAACAGCAAAGAGATCAACGTGCCGGACGAGATCGTGGCCAAGTGGCAGAGCGCCGTCAACATCCTGGCCGAGGCTCTCCACGTGCCGGCGGCCCTGATCATGAAAGCCGCGCCTCCTTACATCGAGATCTTTCGCTCCAGTGAATCCAGGGGCAATCCCTACCAGGCGGGGCACAAGGAGCATCTGGCCGGCCTCTATTGCGAGACGGTGATCGCCACGAGAGATAAGCTCCTGGTTGCCAATGCCTTGCAGGACCCGGACTGGGACCAGAACCCGGACGTCGCCCTGGGCATGGTCTCTTACCTGGGATTCCCCTTGCTCTGGCCTGATGGTGAGGTTTTCGGCACCATCTGCCTGCTCGATTGCCAAGAGAATCGCTACGGCCGGGTCTACGAGGAACTGCTCCTTCAGTTCAAAGAACTCATCGAAGCGCACCTCAGCCTGCTGTACCAAAGGAACGAACGGGAAGAGGCGATCGGCGAACGCATGCGGGTGCAGGAGCAGCTGGAAGCATTGCGCCAGGTGGGGCTGGAACTCACCACCGAACTGAATCTGGATGCCCTCCTGCATTCCATCGTCCTGCGAGCGGTAGAGTTGGTGAACGGAGACGCGGGCGGCCTCTACCTCTACCGGCCGGAGCGAGACGTGTTGGAATGGGCCATGAAAGTCGATCCCCACACGGCGCCCATGGGCACCGTCCTTCAGCGCGCTGAAGGGCTTTCCGGCCGGATCTGGGACAGCGGCGAGCCGCTCATCGTGGACGACTACCGGCGTTGGGAGGGTCGTGCCGCCGTCTACGATGACTACCCCTTCAAGGCCGTTGTGGGCGTGCCCGTCCGCTGGGGCGAGGAGTTTCTGGGCGTGCTGAACGTCCTGGCAGAAACGCCGGGGGCCTTCTCCCCGGCCGACGCCGAAATGCTGAGCCTGTTCGCCACTCAGGCGGCCATTGCCATCCGGAACGCCCGCAGCTTCGAGGCGGAACGACAGTTGCGGGAGCTGGCCGAGGCGCTGGAGCAGGCCGCCGCGGTGCTCACCGCCACCCTCGACTTCGAGCAAGTGCTGGACCACATCCTGGAGCAGGTTGCCCGGGTGATCCCTGGCGATGCTGCCAACATCATGCTCATTGAGGAGGGAAAGGCACGCATTGCTCGCTGGCGAGGATACGAGCGCTTCGGTGCGCAGGAGTTCGTCTCCACGGTCGTTTTCCCTATCTCCGAGGTGCCCAATCTGCGCCAGATGATGGAGACCGGGGAGGCGATGATCATTCCTGATACCACCGCCTATCCCGGATGGATTCACATACCCGCGCAGCAGTGGCTGTGGTCCTACGCCGCGGTGCCCATTCTCGTGCATGGTGAGGTGATCGGCTTTCTTAACGTGGATAGCGCCACCCCCGGCTTCTTCACACAAGATCATCTGCGCCCCCTGCGGGCCTTCGCTGACCATGCGGCCGCGGCCATCGAGAACGCCAAACTCTACAGCGAGTTACGGGATTACGCCGGGCAACTGGAGGCGCGCGTCGCCGAACGCACCGCCGAACTGCAAAAGCGCATGGCCGAAGCAGAACGGCTCAACCGCGCCACGGCCAACCTGCTGGAAGACCTGCAGTCAGCCCAACGCCTCTCCCAACAGGCATCCCGCCGGCTGGAGGAGATCAACGTCGCCCTGGAGACCTTCACCTTTTCCGTCTCCCACGACCTGCGTGCGCCCTTGCGCGCCCTGCAGGGCTTCGCCGCGGCCCTGCAAGAGGACTATGCGGAGCGCCTGGATGCGGTCGGCCAAGACTACGCCCAACGCATCGTCGCCGCTGCCCAACGCATGGACACCCTGATCCGGGACCTGTTGGCCTACAGCCGCCTCAGCCGTGTGGACATCCGCCTCACATCGCTGAGCCTGCAGCAGGTCGTGGCGCAGGCCTTGGCCCAACTGGAAACCGACATCCAGGAGAAAGGCGCCCTGGTGACCGTGGAGGAACCTCTGCCGGAGGTGCTGGGGCACCGTGCTACTTTGGTGCAGGTGGTCGTGAACCTGATCGCCAATGCCCTCAAGTTTGTTGCGCCGGGCGTCCGACCGCAGGTGCGCATCTGGGCTGAGCTGAGGACGGCTTGCGGATCGCCGATCGCGGACACCGTGTCCACGCCACAGCCAACTGTTCCGCAATCCGCAATCCGCAATCCGCAATGGGTTCGCCTGTGGGTGGAGGACAACGGCATCGGCATCGCCCCCGAACACCAGCAGCGTATCTTCCGTATCTTCGAGCGGCTGCACGGCATCGAGGCCCATCCGGGCACCGGCGTCGGCCTGGCCATCGTGGCCAAAGGCGTGGAACGCATAGGGGGGCGTGTCGGAGTGGAGTCGGAAGTGGGAAAAGGCAGTCGTTTTTGGGTGGAATTGCCGGGAGCGGGGAGCGTAACACGTAAAACGTAAAGCGTAAAACGTACGTAAAACGTAAGGGAGGAGGGTGGATGAGCTACGACGAGTGGGAAAAAACGGTGCCAGAAACGATAACCGGCGATTCGCTCTGGAATATGAGAGCGTATCGGCTGGCCTTGTTTCTGAGTGATCTGGCGTGGCTAGATGTCACCAAGCTGATGCGAGATCGGCGCACGATTTCGTTGTCGGCTCAGTTGTATCGGGCGCTCGGTTCCATCGGCGCCAATCTCGCCGAAGGTTATTCTCGCGGCACCGGCAAGGATCGGGCGCGCTTTTACGAATACGCCTTGGGTTCGGCCCGCGAGAGCCGGGATTGGTACTACAAGGGTCGCCATATCCTGGGCGAGATCGTCATTCAACACCGCCTTGAACTCCTCACGGAGGTGATCCGCCTTCTGCTAACCATGGTCCCGCAACAGCGTGGACGCATTCTCCGCGAAGAAGATATCCCCTACCGGGTCGGTTCAGATGAAACACCTTCAGAGGCAAACGGATGGGGGAAGAAGTTGGGCAATCTGCTGCAGGACGTGCCGCTTCCCAATCAATGAGCTGTAACGCTTAAAACAATCACGTTTTACGCCTCACGCTTTACGTTTTACGCCTTACGTTTTACGTTTTACGTTTTACATCACGAGGTGAAAAACCATGCATGAATCCCTACACGTTCTCATAGTTGACGACAACCCCGATGACCGCATCCTGGCCATACGGGAGTTGCGCAAGGAGTACCCTACCGTCGAGGTGCAGCAGATCACCGGGCCCGAAGAGCTGGCCCAGGCGCTGGAGACGGGCCGTTTCGACCTGGTGATCACCGATTATCAACTGCGCTGGACGGATGGGCTGGCCGTCTTGCGCGCCGTCAAAGAGCGCTGGTTCGACCGTCCGGTGGTGATGTTCACCGGCACCGGCAGCGAGGAAATCGCTGTCGAGGCCATGATCGCCGGCCTGGATGACTACGTGCTCAAGTCGCCCCGGCACCTGGCCCGCCTGCCGGCCGCCGTGCGCCAGGCGCTGCGGCGGGCCCAGGAGCGCCAGGCGCGGCGACAGGCCGAGACCCGCTACAGCGCCCTGTTTGAAAACGTTCCCGTGGGGCTCTACCGCACCAACCTGCAGGGCCAAATCCTGGATGCCAACCCGGCGCTGGTGCAGATGCTGGGCTATGCGGACCGCGAGACCCTGCTGATGGTCAATGTTGGCGACCTGTACGTGGATCCTGAGGATCAAGAGCAGGAACGGATTCTGCTGGGACAGCAGGCAGGGGTGGTGCGCGATTTCGAGATGCGGTTGCGCCGCTGCGATGGGACCGTGATCTGGGTGAAGGATAGCTGCCGCGCTGTCCGGGATGCCGATGGCCAGACGCGGTACTCCGAGGGGAGCCTGGAGGACATCAGCGCGCGCAAGCAGGCGGAGGAGGAGATCCGCCAGCTGTTTCAAGCCGAACAGCAGCGGCGTCAGGTTGCCGAGACATTGCGCCAGGCCTCCACCACCCTCAACGCCACCTTGGAACTGAACGAAGTGCTGGAACTGATCCTGGAGGAATTGCAGCAAGTGATCCCCTACGACAGCGCTTCGGTGCAACAACTGCTGGGCGAGCGCCTGGAGATCGTGGCCTGCCGGGGCTTCAAGGAGCCGGATCCGGTCCTGGGCCTGATCTTTCCCCTGGACCCCAAGTTCCCCAACTATGGCGTGGTCACGACGAAAGCGCCGCTGGCCATCAGGGACGTCACTCAGGAATTCCCCCATTTCCAGGCCGAGGCGAACGCCTACGCCTCGGGCCGCGTTCGATCCTGGTTGGGGCTCCCGTTGATGGTGAAAGATCAACTCCTGGGCATGATCGCTGTGGATCGGGAAGAGGTACATCCCTATGGCGATGAGGAGGTCCAACTGGCGATGGCCTTCGCCAACCATGCCGCCATGGCCTTGCAGAACGCCCGCCTTTTCCAAGAGGTTGAAGCGCGCCGGCTGTACCTGGAGGGCGTACTGAAGT
>JACNHM010000219.1 GCA_014383605.1 Chloroflexota bacterium | reverse complement strand
GCAACCGGCGCCATTCCCAGCATCAACAATGCTAACAAGACGTTGATCTTGAACAGCCAGACGGAGAGGATGGCGACCAGCAACACCTGGCTGAGCAGGTCCATGACCAGGGTGATGGTTGCGGAAAAGTCCTGCGTGTCCGACGTGACCCGGCTGACGATCTTGCCAGAAGGGTGCTCGTCGAAAAAGGAGAGATCGTGTCCGACGGTGGCATCGAAGACATCCTCCCGCAACTGGAGCACCACGTCCCCCACCACCCGCGCGGAGAACAGTTGCCGGATGTAGTTGAATATCCAGGCGGTTACGCCCAGCAAAAGCACACCTCCCGCCAGGAGCAGCATGGCCTCGACCGATGGGTTTTCCGCCACCATGTCAATGGCTCTGGAGATGAGGATAGGGCTGCCCGTCCCTGCCGCTGAGTTCAGCGTGATCATCGCGGCCACCAGGATCATCTGCCGGCTGTGCGGCCGAAAATAGCTGATGATGCGGCTCAGCAGCTCCCGGTCGCTGTATTCGCGGTCGTATGCTTCTGTTTCAAGGCCGTCCAAGATAAAGCCCATGGTCTTTCTGGAAGTTGGAAGTTGGAGGTTGGAAGTTGGATGTCCAACTTCCAACCTCTAACCTCCAATTTCCAACCTCCAACCTCCAATCTAAAATTTGCGCCAGGTCTGGATCAGCTTGTTGAGCTGTTTGGCCACAACGGTATACTGCTCGATGTAAGGCTGGTAGATGTCTTGGGAAGCGTACTCCAAGGCAACGGCTGTTTCCAGGTGCTCAATCATCTCGTTGGCCGACCCCATTGAGATGCGCCAGAAGTGCTTGGTTTTGGCAGGGGTATCTTTGTGGCTGTATCCTTCCACCATGTTAGACACCACCGACTTGCTCGCACGTCTGATCTGATCACACAGATCAAATTGCTCGTAGGCCGGAAAGCGTTTGACCAGTTTATGCATAGGGACCACCAACGCTTTGGCGCGCTGATAGGCCTCAATGTCGCGATAGCTTCTGATTGCCATCCTCAATCCAACCTCCAACTTCCAATTTCCAATTTCCAACTTCCAACTTCCAACCTCTAATCGTAGCGAGCAAAAATCCGCCGATAGTCCACACACCGCCCCATCAACTCCTCGTGCGTCCCCTGATCCACCAGCTCGCCCCGGCGCAGCACCAGGATGCGGTCGGCCCAGCGGATCTGGCTGAGGCGGTGGGTGATGAGAAAGGTGGTCCGCTGGCGGCTGATGCGCCGCATGGCCCGCTGGATCTGGTCTTCGGTGGCGCTGTCAATGGCGCTGGTGCTGTCGTCCAGGATCAGGATGCGCGGGTCGGTGAGAAAGGCGCGGGCGATGGCGATGCGCTGCCGCTGCCCGCCAGAGAGGGTCACGCCGCGCTCGCCGATCTCGGTGGCGTAGCCCTCACTGAAGCTGGCGACAAACTCGTGGGCCTGAGCCTCGTGGGCCGCCAGCTCGATGGCCTCCTGGCTGGCGTCGGCGCAGCCAAAGGCGATGTTCTCGGCCAAGGTGCGGGAGAAGAGGAACACATCTTGCTCAATGGTCGAGATCTGCGACCGCAGCGATTCCAGGCTCCAGTCGCGCACGTCCAGGCCATCAATCAGCACTCGCCCGCTGTCCACGTCAAAGATGCGGTTGATGAGCTGGGTGAAGGTGGTCTTGCCCGAACCGGTCTGCCCCACGATGGCAATCGTCTCGCCCGGCCGGGCGGCGAAGGTGATGTCTTTCAGCACTGGCGTCCCGTCGTAGCCAAAGCTGACGTTTTCGAAGACCACTTCTCCCCGAATCGGCTGGGCGACGCCGGCCGGGTTCTCGTCCAGCTCTGTTTCCGTGTTGATCAAATCCAGAATCCGCCTGCTGCTGGCGATCCCCAGTTGGACCAGGTCAAAAGAAAAGATGGAGATGAAGGTGGGAAAGCGGAGCGTGCCCAACAGCCCCATGAAGGCGACCACCTCGCCCAGGCTGATGGCGCCGCCCCGCCAGAGCAGCAGGGCGTGCAAGAAGCCGCCGGCCCAGGCCAGGCTGAACATCAGCATCGGCCAGTAGCGGGCCTGGATTTCCCCCTGTTTCACGAAATAGTCGCGGAACAGGCGGGCATTCTGGGTGAACTTGTCCCACTCGTACCGCTCCTGGACGTTGGCCTTGACCACTTCGATGCCGGCGATGGCCTCCGCCAAGCCTGCGTTCATCGTCCCAAACTGATCTCGCCGGGCAATGCTCACTGGCTTGAGCCGTCGGTTGTAATCGGCCACCGTAACGGCCAACAGGACGATGAAGATGGAGGGAACGAGCAGCAGCTCGAATTGGAGCTGTCCGATCATGACAATGGGGACGACGATCGCCATCAGCGAATCAACGATGAGCATCAGGCCGGGGCTGAACATCAGGTTGAGCATGCGCACGTCGTTGGTGGCGCGGGCCATGATGTCGCCGATCCGCTGCCGGCCGTGAAAGGTCTGGCTCTTGCCCAACAGGCTGGCGTAGAGCTCGTCGCGGGCGTCCCGTTCGACCCTTTGGGCTGCGAACTCGGTGGAGAAGTTCCTCACCAGTCCCGTCAGTCCCTGCCCGATGGCCGATCCCATCACGCTCGCCGCCAGCGCCAGCAGCGAGGCCGTCTGCCAGCCGGGGGTGGTGATCAGATCAAACGCCCGGCCGACAAAGATCTGGATGAAGCTGTAGAACCCGTTGTTCAGGATGGCCGCCAGGATGGTGGTCAGCGGGAAAAGCGGGTAGCGCATGACGTGGGAGGCGATCCAGCGCACCGGCCCGGAGCGATTGTAGTGGTATTCGTTTTCTAGCCTGAATTCTCTTTTGGTCATTTGATCGCTCCAAGTACCAGGAAGATCGGGATGCGGGCGTAGGGGGCCCAGTCGGCGGGATCAGCAGCAACCAGCTCTGGCGACGGGGCGGGCTCGATGAAATGCGTCAGGCGGAAACCCAGGCCCAGGAGCGTCTGCATGTAGTCCGACAGTGGGCGATGGAAGCCGGTAGCCGTGCCCACGGGCTCCCAATGCCAGGTCTCCCAGGTACGCTGGAGATAGCTACTCACCCGCCAGTGCCAGCGATCCTCCGGGCGGGTGCTGTCCACGGGGTGGCGCTCCCACCTACCGCCGGGCGGCGAGGCAAAGCAGGGGTGCATGATGGCTATGGCCAGGATGCCTCCAGTCGCCAGCACCCGATGCATCTCACCCAGGGCCTCCCCGTAGGCTCGGGCGTCCATCAAGACACAGACGGAGACCACCGCCTCAAAGGAGCCATCGGCCAGAAAGGGCATGTGAGCGATGCTGCCAGCATGGTACTCAATGCCCAGCTCTGGCTCCCGGCTGCGAGCCATCTCGATCCAACCGGGGGCCAGGTCCACTCCCACCATCTCCGCCCCTCGCCGGGCCAACATACGACATAGGTAGCCGTTGCCGCAGCCGGCGTCCAGGATGCGCTTGCCCGCCACGTCGCCCAGGATGCCCAGGAGCGCGGAGTTGAGAAGATGCACCCGCGACGTGTCGCCTTCCTCACCGTAGCGGGCGTCCCAGTTCGTGGCCATGACATTCCACTGGGCAGCGATGGCTTCGTCGCTAGGCGGGCGCTCATCGCCGGGGAAGTGCTCGGACCAGAAGACGCCCCGGAAGTCGGTTTCCTGGCTCAGGCCCAGGCGTCGCCGCTCGGCCCCTGGCATCACCTGCCAGGGATGACGGCCCTCGTACTCCAGGCGATCCAACGCCGGGTGGCTGGCCTCGCAGTGGGGGCAGGCGATGTCCCAATAGTAGTCCCACCCCCAGAAGGGCTCGTTGACCTGGCGATAGCCGCTGGCGCAGTGCAGGCAGGTGAACTTGCCAGCCTCTGGGCACCAGGTCAGGCCGTTGAAGTGAGAGGGCTGGCCGCAGAGGTCGCAGACGTAGCGCCAATGGCGATGGCAGCGGGGATAGTCGGCCTCCAGATTGTGGCGGGCGCGGCGCCGTGGATAGGACGGGTCGTGGTGATGGATTTCGCGACAGTAGCGGCAGGTAGGCATAGAATAGACTCCACGCGGACGGCAAGCATTTGTGCAATCCTCCGCAGCTAAGATAAAGCCACCCTGAGTTGCGCCAGGCTCAGGTTCCCTCCGCTGAGTACCAAGGCCACTTTGCGTCCTTGTAGACGTTCTCGCATCTTCATGGCCGCCGCCAGAGGCGCTGCCCCGGCCCCCTCGGCCAGGTTGTGCGTCTTCTCCAGATAGAGGACGATGGCCCGGCAGATCTCCTCCTCGCTCACCAGGACGAAGTCGTCCAACAGGTCCCAGAGGATGCTCTGCGGCAGGGCGAAGGCGCTGCGGGTGGCCAGTCCTTCGGCCGCCGTCTCCATTTTGTCCTCCACCAACCGCCGCTCCTTCCACGAGCGATAGGCCGCTGGGGCCTGCTCGGACTGCACGCCGATGACTTGAATGGCCGGGTTGATGGCCTTGGCCGCGATGCAGGCTCCCGCTGCCCCGCTGCCCCCGCCAATGGGCACGATAATGATCTCAGTGTCTGGCTGATCCTCCAGCACCTCCAGGGTCACTGTAGCCACCCCCGCGATGAGCAACGGCTCGTCGCCAGAGTGGACGTAGCGATAGCCCCGTTCGGCAGCCAGAGCCTCGCAGTGCTCGCGGGCCTGGTCGAAGTCCCGCCCGTGGAATACGACGTGCGCCCCCAAACCACGCATGGCCTCCACCTTGCCCGGATTAGCGTCCTCCGGCACGACGATGGTGGTCTCCACTCCGAAGAGCCGGGCCGCGTAAGCCACCGACTGCCCATGGTTGCCGGTAGAGGCGGCGATGACGCCCCGCCGTCGCTCATCGTCAGAGAGCTGTGACATCAGGTTGATGCCGCCGCGCACCTTGAAGGCGCCCACCGGCTGATGGTTCTCGTGCTTGACGTAGACCTCGCAGCCCAGCAGTTGGCACAGAGACGAGTAGCGGTACAACGGCGTGCGAGACAGATAGCTGGCGATGACGGCTTTGGCTTTCAAGACATCGTGAAAGGTTGGTCGTTGATGCACGGTTTCCTCCTAACTTTTCGACCGTGATGATGGATCGCTACTTACTCGCCAAGCTCAGGGGGAAGGTGTGTATTGTGTTGTACTGCCGCCCCATGGTCACGTTGACATCGCCCTCGCTCATCCCATATATAACCGACCATTGGGTGCTACCCTGGGCTACTGCCGCCAGGAGTTCCATAGCGTCCTGCACGGTAAGCTGACCCTCAGCTTCGGTGAGTCGCTGGCTGATCTTGTCATACCGCCAGCATTCTCCTTCGGCAGATTCGCCGGCCGAGGCGCGCAGGAAATTGGTCGCCTGATGCCAAGTCGTCTCGTTGGGGATGATGACTAGCTCCCCCTGGTAGAACTCCACCAGCACCGACCGCCCCGACGAGTCAGCCATCAGGTAATGGATGGAGGGACCGCCCTCGAAATCAACGTTGTAGCTTTGCATGATGGCCACGGCCTCATCCACGTTGGTGGCGTGATCGAGCATCTGGCGGATCACCCCCAACGAGCCTATGGTCTCTTTGTTGGGGGCGCGTCGCATGTTCCCTGGCGGTACGGCGGCCATGCCAACGACCAGGCCATGCTCGTTCATGCCATCGAATGGCCAGAATGGGGCATCTAAAAGCGCTCGGCGCTCACTGAGAGGCAAGTCGGTGAGGGTGCCAGACCTGGCTCCCTCGAACCCGAAGTAAGCAATATCCACCATCGAAACCGAAGCGTAACCATCCGGTGGGTCGGTGAACAGGA